>JBKJVA010000301.1:0-1463 GCA_046589675.1 Usitatibacteraceae bacterium | reverse complement strand
GATTGCACAGCCGAACCAGTTCAGGAAAGTGCGGTGCGCTTCATGTTCCACGGCATCGCTCCAACCCCGCGATGGATGGGTGGCGACGAATTCAGCAAGCATCCTGGTGATCGGTGGGGCGTGATGGTCGGCGCTTACCTTGGTATTTTGAGCCATTGCTTTTCTCGGCGTTAAAGTCAGTCTTTGATTTCGATCTTGCGGGTCTTCACCAGCTTTTCCCACTTGGCGATATCGTTTTTCATGTATTCGCCGAACTGCTCAGGCGACATCGGCATCGGCTCCAGCGCTTCGCCGGAAAGTTTTTCCTTGAGTTCAGGCGCCACGATGAGTTTGTTGATCTCGGTGTTAAGGCGTTTCACCAATGCAGGCGGCATTTTTGCCGGACCAACAATACCGTACCACTGCACACCATCGAATCCGCTATAACCAAGTTCAGCAAGCGTCGGTACGTTGGGCATCAGGGGATGGCGCACCGCGCCGGTAATCGCCAGCGGTCGAAGCTTGCCGGCTCTTATATGCGGCAACGCAGCGGCGAGACCAGGGAACACCGCTTGGGTCTGCGCACCGAGCAAGTCGGTCAAGGCAGGGCCAATGCCACGGTAAGGTGCATGCGCAACGTTAATGCCTGCTTCTTCCTTTAACTGCTCCATCGCCAGATGCGTCAGGGTGCCTTGCCCGGCAGAACCATAGCTGACGGTGTTTGGATTGGCCTTTGCGTAGGCGATGAATTCTTTGAGATTATTGGCCGGAACAGTTGGATTGACCACCAGAATATTGGGCGTGCCGCCAACCATGGCAATTGGCGTGAAGTCTTTGATGGCGTCGTAAGGCAATTTACGCAGTGCCGGATTGGTGCCATGGGTGCCGACATAGCCGAGCATGAGCGTGTATCCATCTGGTGCTGCGCGCGCGGCAGCTTGCGAGCCCACGATGCCACCACCGCCGCTCATGTTTTCAACGATGATCGATTGACCGAGCACTTTGCCCAGACGGTCGGCAACCAGACGTGCGACCAGGTCAACGCCGCCCCCTGGCTGAACAGGCGCAATGATCTTGATGGTCTTGGTAGGCCAGGCGTCCTGCGCACCGACCAGCGCAGGCGCGCAGAGCATGCTGATACCGGCAATAAATATTTTAAGTATGCTTTTATGGTTCATGGATGCTTCCTCGAATTTAAGGATTGGATTGCATTGACGTCTTTTAAACAGTCGCAACTGATAGAGCCATCAACCTCTTCGAACCATGTATTGGGAATGATTATTCTCACTCCCGTCGTGGCCCGAGCGACCGCTGCCCGCATTGAGCCGTTCAACCCACCGGACAGCTATGCATCATGGGAAATGTCGCCCCACGTGACAGAGGTAGAGTCACTTTTGTCAAACAGTGGAAAAGAGTCGACTATCGTATACCAACGGTTGTTGTAATCATTGAGGTAGGTCAGGCAATGCGACGCGGTTCCGCAG
>JBKJVA010000322.1:0-2396 GCA_046589675.1 Usitatibacteraceae bacterium | reverse complement strand
CGCCGAACCAGGGCAAAATTTGTTTGGCGATAATCGGCTGTACCAGAAAAAGCAGGAAGGCCGAAGCGAAAACGGTAAGGGCGTAAAGGATCATCGGCGAATTGTCGCATGCCACATGTGACTTGCTGATTGTCGAACAGTTAAAATCACCTGCTGAAAATCAATATTTACTGATACGTATTAAATCAATGCACAGTTCCCGTTCCGCATTCATGCAGGTCCTGCGGGATCAGGTTCCATTCATCCTCGGCAATATGTCCTTTGGTCTCACCACCAACGCGTCAGCCGGCGGTGCCGGGGTGAAGCCGTGGTGGTTGCAATGTTGGTGCCGGCTCTGATGCTGCAGGCGCTCCTGCTTGCACTCCTGATGGCAGAGTTGCTGCTCTATGTCTGGCTGTGCTTGTTTCTGGGCGGGCGTCATTCAAACGTGTTGGAAATTGCGGCGACCCTGCTGTTGATTGCGATTGCATGGCGTCTGAGCCACGCGCTCGCCAGTTTCACCGTCACCAGTGCGTTGCGCTGGTGCGACCGGCGCGTTCTGCCGTGGAGCAATAATTTGGCGGCCCTGGGCAGCGAAGTTGCAGCGCGTTTTGTGTGTTTCAACTGGAGTCAGCCATTTCAAAATCTGGCAGTAGGAGCCGACCCCATCGGTGCTACAAATGGCGTGCCGATCCTGCTGGTTCATGGCTATGTCTGTAATCGTGGATTGTGGGGGGCACTCAGGCAAACGCTTGCCGCTGCAGGCCTGGGGCCGATTTACGCGGATACTTTTACGCCCTTGTTCGGTGGCATTGATGTGTTCGCGGCGAAACTTGATGCGCGGATTGAGGCCATCTGTATTGAGACAGGCGCCGATAAGGTGATGATCGTCGCGCATAGCATGGGTGGTCTGGCGGTGCGCGCGTACATGGCACAAACGGCACAAACCGCCGTTTCGCGCATTGCGAAGTTGGTGACGCTGGGCTCCCCACATCACGGATCACAAGTCGCGCGGCTGGGAATTGGCATGAACGCCGGGCAGATGTGCGAGCAAAGTGAGTGGCTTCAGATGCTTGAGAGCAGGGAAGCGGCTGACGCAATTGGTGGGCTGCGAAAACGACCTGCAACGTTGTCGATTTATACCTTGAACGACGATCTCGTATACCCACCCGAATCGAGCGTACTCGAATGGGCCGAAAATGTGGCGGTATCGGCCGTTGGCCACATTGGCCTGGTGTTTTCGGCACCCGTCGCCAGGCGGGTCATTGCGCATTTAAGGTAATTTGCTGACTGTCTCGACAATGACCGGTCCAAGCGCTTAAAGTAACGACTTCATAAACGCTTGGGGGATGATCATGGGTTTAGTGGATCGCGCAAAGAACATCTGTCTTACGCCAAAAACCGAATGGCCCGTGATCGCGGGCGAAACGACGACCACCAAAAGCCTGATGACCGGATACGTCGCGCCGCTTGCAATCATCGGGCCGATTGCTGGTTTCATTGGCGGCTCAATTATTGGTCATACATTGCCGTTTGTGGGTACCTATCGGACGCCGCTGCTCGCGGGCATCGGCATCGCTATTTTCACCTTCGTCATGGCATTCGTGGGCGTGTTCATCCTCTCGCTCATCATCGATGCGCTTGCACCTACATTCGGCGGCGAAAAGAACAAACAACAGGCATTGAAAGTTGCGGTGTATGCCTATACGCCAGCGTGGCTCGCGGGCATCCTCAGCATCATCCCGTTCCTCGGTCTGCTTGCCATTTTTGCGGCGCTTTACAGCTTGTATTTGCTTTATCTGGGCCTGCCAAGACTCATGAAGTGTCCGGAAGACAAATCGATTGGGTATACCGTGGTGGTGGTCATTTGCGCGATTGTTTTATCGGTCGTCATCTCGATGGTTGGAGGCATGTTTGCCGGTGCAGGCATGATGGCGTCCGGTGCGCTTGGCAGCCGTTCATCGCCATCATCGGTTGAGTTCGACAAAGATAGCGCGGTCGGCAAGCTGGAGCAGTTCGGCAAGAAAATGGAGGAAGCCGGCAAGAAAATGGAGGCTGCCCAGAAGAGCGGTAACCAGGACGAGGCAATGAAGGCGGCCATGGCGGGTTTGGGAACAGCACTGGGTGGTGGCAAATCGGTTGAATCGGTCGACATCGAAAAACTCAAGCCATTAGTTCCGGAAACATTTGCCGGGCTCGCCAAAAAATCGAGTCGTAGCGAGAAAAATGGCGTGCTGGGCCTGATGATTTCCAAAGCCGAAGCCGAATATTCTGATGGCGCGGGGAAAAGCGTTCGGCTGGAAATCACCGACTCCGGTGGTGCCAGCGGCATGATGAGTCTCGCCAGTTGGGCCAGCATGCAAGGCGAGAAAGAAGACCAGTACGGCAGTGAAAAAACGCAGAAGATCAATGGTCGA
>JBKJVA010000218.1:0-6214 GCA_046589675.1 Usitatibacteraceae bacterium | reverse complement strand
GTAGCCGGCAAATTGTTCGGTCTAACCAACCTTGTCGTGGACGCAATGATCACGCAACCAAAACACGTACAAGAAATGTTTGAATCTGTCGTACCTGAATCGCAGAAGGACGCAATTATTAAGCGCGATTCGTCCGCTGCACCTGAAGGTGTTCCCTAAACTCTGACCGTTGCAAGATTGTAGCTGTGCATCGATGGCCTCAAACTTTATGCGGCTTTATTCTGTGTACAAACTATTTGGCGGACGCTACAAGGTATTGATTTATTAAAATAAACCCATCTGCAATGGCAACTACGAACCAAGGGGTCGTGGGTTCGAATCCTGCCGGGCGCACCATTATTATCAAGGGCTTACAGAAATGTCGGCCCTTTGTTTTTGTGCCGGGCTAGCACCAGCAGGCAACAAAAAGCCCGCCGAAGCGGGTTTTTTTGAGCATGCTCCGATTGTGCTTCGTCTGGAAGCCGTAAGCCGGTTCCTTCGATGAAGGCAGCACCGTTTTTCACAATCCAATGCACGGCTTGTTCTGGGGTGAATTCTGTTGCGTTAACTAACACGACAAGCTTTGCCAAAGGGTGCTGTACCGTTGTGTGCACATGAAGAAACAGATTAACCTTCGCGGTAAGGGACAGAATTTTTCAAAGCGCACTTGTTCCGCGCCAAAGTAGCCGCTGTGACTGTCGGGCGCGCATGCACCCAGAGGGATCGCTACTTGGGAAGATGAGGCCGTGTCTTTCCTCGCTGAAAAGGTAAAGCCTCGCTAAAAAAGTAGTTATGGCACGTTTGAAAACATTGAAGTCTAAATAGACAACTTTTCCAGTTTTTCAAGTATCGCAATGTGCTCGGCGGTCGTTGTAGATGCAAATGAGTAATATCTTTTCGCATCAATTTCGGTATCGACTTCTCTCGCAATCGAAAACGTTCTCTGATTTTTGCTGCGCGTTTGATCAGTACCTAAGGTAAGTTGGAGGAAGTCTGATCCAGATTCATCACGCGTCGCGTTGTTAGCGGCGTCAAAGAATTTGGATAGCTTTGGATTGAAAAAAATAGGCTTACGTGAAAGAGTGAAATTTATTTCACTTGAGTATACTTTTTTGATCGGTATGTCGTTTGGCTTCGCAAGCCCAAGCTCTTTGCCCCCCCAATCGAAGAAGTTAATTAAGAAATCTTCACCGTCATCGGTTGATGACCTTGTTTCGACGACAAGTCCGTCAGTGTGAATAACAAATTGAACTATCTCTATTTGCCCGCTCTTGCCGTTGAAAGCACCAAATTCAAATTTGTAGCCCTCGTTTACTTCTGGCGGCAATTTCTTATCTAGCGGGGACTTAAGAAATCCATATCTATCTTTTACGGACCCTAGGGCCGCATAGAGGTATCTGCCACCCGGATTTATGAAGGCAGTTGTTGTCAACCAAATTGATTTGGCGGATCTAATGGCCAGTATTTTCATCGTGATAGTGCAGTTACGGTTTGTTGTTGTTGGCTTGAATAATACTCAGGCTGTAACGCAGCGAGTGCTGCTGGCTTACGCAGCGCAACAACCTTGGGTATTACTTTTTCTGGTGATAATTCAAGCGACGGTTGAGATGCCTGTTGCTCTAAAAACGACGACAAGTTTATTCTTGGTTCGCAACCCATACCGATAGCAAGGTCACTGACCGTTTCAATAGTCCAATTCCCCGGCGCGCCTAGCCATCTTGTAATCTGCTCAGGCTTCTTCCCAATCCTGCGGGCAAGATCAGCTTTGCTGATTTCTCCGGATTTGGAAAGCCGGTCAAATTCCGTAATGATCAATTCATGCAACCTATTAGTGAGACGCGCACGAAAATATCCCAGCTTATTCGCCGGTATTGGATCGCCTGAAATGATTTCAGACAAGAACGATGTTTGTGACGTAGTCATTTAGCTTAGCTCCTGTCATGGGTTCATACGCTGGAAACAGGTTCCGCCATTCTGTCTTGCATTGCTCAATTGTGTCTCGCCATTCGCGAGAGTGTGGGCCAAGTAGATCGGCCCGTTTTTGCCAACTTAAAGCGACGAAAACGTTTTTTTCGGCAAACCTGCCAAAAATCCTAAGACCTGGTTCCGGATCGCGGCTGCGAATTTCCCAAACCTCTTGTCGTTGTGGCTCAAGGCGTTTAAGGTACGAGGTTTTGCCTTTGAATGGCTTCTCGGCAACGTCTATCTTGTTGCCTTCAATGAAGTGGTCAAAATCTTGGCGCAGCCTGCCGCAGCGCTCGCCCCATTCAAGGCTATCCCACGGACCGAAAATCATATTCTTGATTTCGCTAGAGATATACATTTTGCGGACAACCAGACTCCCGGGAATGGCGGGCGATAAGTAGAACAGTCTCTGCTCGTTGACCCTGCTTCCGATTTCAACGTATATTGACATATAAGTCAATAACCTTTTTTATAAGTTCCCCATTCCCACACAATAACTGATTGTCTATTCGTGGTCTGTTGCAATAAATCACTTCACATTGAAAACATAAAATGATTCGATTACACTGCTTTATCAAATCAAATTGTGAGTCGATTAGTGGTCCCGTCTTCCCAAAACTGGATTTGGCAAACATCTGCCTGGCCGCCCCTTAGTTTCCATGTGGGTACGGTTAGTGCCGTGCTCAGTCGGGCACGCAGCGAATTAGGAAAATTGCTGGGAAAAGCAGAAGCTGTCGGCGCAGCCGACATGTCGCTAACCGAACGCGATATCTGGACGCATGACGCCCTTGCCACATCAGCTATTGAGGGAGAAGTGCTTAACCTCGACGCCGTACGCTCCTCCGTCGCCCGCCGCTTAGGCATCGCTACAGCATTCACCGCCGCAGTCCCGCGCGGCGTTGAAGGTCTTCTCGATGTTATGGAAGATGCTGCAAACAAGTGGAACACCGATCTGACAAAAGAACGAGTTTGTGCATGGCACGCAGCGCTATTCCCGCCCGAACAAATAACAATGCGCCTAATCGATTCCGGAAAATTCCGGAGCCACGAGCAGCCAATGCAAATTGTGAATGGCCCCAGTGGGCACGAAAGAGTCCATTACGAAGCGCCGCCCTCGTCGGAAGTCCCAGCGCAAATGAGCCAATTTATTGATTGGTTCAACAAGTCGCGCACAGACAATGCCACCGACGGGCTAGTGCGTGCCGCGCAGGCGCATCTTTGGTTTGAGTCCATTCATCCCTTCGAGGATGGCAATGGGCGCATTGGACGCGCAATCATGGACATGGCATTGTCTCAAGATGCTGGACGAACGTTCAGATTGCACGGGCTTTCGGTCGAACTGAGGCGCCACCAAGAAAATTACTACAATGCACTTAATCGTGTGCAACGTGTTCAGGACGAACCGACAGCTTGGCTCGTCTGGCTAATCGACACTTTCCGTAATTCCTGCGAGGCATCCTCCAGCCTAGTAGACGAGGCGCTAGACCGAACACGATTTTGGTCAAGAAACAAAAACGTTGATCTAAATGAACGCCAGCGCAAGGTTCTAAATAAGATGCTGGAGGCCGGTCCAGGACGCTTTATCGGCGGCATGACACCACGCAAGCTTCAATCGATCGCAAAGGCAGCTGGTGCCACAGCCACACGTGATCTCACAGAACTAGTCGAAAAAGGCCTTATGGTGAGACGTGGTGGAGGGCGATCCACGCACTACGAGTTGGAACTCGAGGGTTGGGAATGGCAGCCGGGCAATGAGGCAGGTCCAGCAGAAACACATTAGGCTGGTCATCGCAAATGCCACTTTGCGTTTCAACAAATGCGGCGCGTGACAATTGAGGCAGGGCTTGACGCGCTCGGCGATGGTGTCGGGCGGGGCGAGTTGTGCGGCATTCGCCACCATAATCGAGCTCGATGCGAGGAACAATGCCAGCCATGGCAGACCGTTCACGTTCCCTTGGTTCCTGTCTCGACCGCAGGCCAGACAAACTGTTTCCAGTTGGCGCGCAGGCGTCCGAACAGAATTGTGATCAACGCGCCCGTTTGGCTGAAGGCCACGCCGCGTGAGCGCAGCGCCACCATTAGCGCTAGCGTAAAACTCACACTCAGATTGACAAAACCGATCAGGCCAATACCGACAAGTGCATGTGTAACGGTGGGGAGATCGATCGAAAAATCCAGCGACACGACCGCCAGTCCGAAATAGGCCGACGAAATCGTCACGTGCGCAACATCCAGCGGCAGGCCAGTGATGAATCCGATCGTGCTCATGCTGCCGAGCATGATGCCGAAGAAAAAATTGCCGGCCAGGGCACCAAGATTGTCGTGGAGATATGCCGCCAAACGCGCCAGCCTTTCCTCACCCAATCGCTGTTTGAGCCAGCCAATATTTTCAATGCGCTCGCGGATACGCTCGTATGCGGCGAGGTTATCGTAATATCCTGAAATGAGGCCGGCCAGAAACAGACATACCCCGGCAATGGCAGCATAGAACAGGGCCATGCTGTCAAATGGTGAAATGGTGTGAATCAGGTGATGCGCATTTTCTGGCGTCATGAAAGGCTTGCCGGTCACCCGTGCAATTGCCAACGCGAGCAGCATCGCGGTGGGCATTGCGATAAGCACATTGCCCAGAATGGCCGCGATCTGGGTGCGAATGACATCAGTAACCACAGTCGCCAGTTTTTCCACGTCTTTCATGCGGCCGCGAATTTCACTGATCGCGCCAGCAATCGCTGAAGCAGTCATCGCCGGTTGCTTGGTCGCGAGCGTAAAGTGCATTACATGCATCAGCATGAATAACGAGGCGTAATTAAGGCTGTAGACCAACGCATAGCCCAGTGGCGGTAGCGTGACGCTTGAGGAGTAAATTTTTAGTATTGCCATGAAAGCGACGATGAAACCTGCACCCATGGCAGAACGCCACATGTCGAAATATTCGGCGCGAGTTGAGGTGATGTAATGTTCGCCGGTGCGGCTGGCATTGTCGGTAATACGCAAAGCGAGCAGGCCGACGGTGCGGCCGATATGCGTGCGTATGCCGCGACCGCGCGCCTCGCCTTCGATGGCGTCGCCCAAAAAATCGACCCAGCGTTCCACTAGCGGCAGTGCATCGACGGGCAACTGTGCAGTCGCGTGCCGGGTACTCAGGATATGCACAAGTGACTCAAGCCGGTGCAGGCTTTGTACCAGGCGTCGCAACAGGTAAGTGACGCGCAAACTGGTTCCCACCGTCACCGCGCGACCACGGACGCGCAAAATAACCTCGCTGCATTGTGCGACCAGCACCAACAGTTGCTGCTCATCCTCGGCGGGTGAGTCGCCGCCCGCCAGATAACTGCGATACGAGGCCGCCAATTGATGGACCTCAACGGCGAGGGCCAGAAATGGCGAATCGCGCTCCTCGAGTCGTGGATAAAGTCGTACCAATTCCGGTTCCAGCCCCATCGCACCGATGCGCGTGGCCAGATGATCACAGGCGTCAAGCATTTGCGAAAATGATTCCAGCAGCCCCGGTTCTTCGCGCATTTCAGACATGCCGAGCGCCTGCCAAAAGCGCATTTTTAGTTCGGTGCTGATCCCGTCCAGCCACACGTAATCGTCGCGTTCGTGAAAAATCAGATTGACGCAATCTTTCAGGTAAGTCGTATCGGTGATCGCCGGCAACACGCGCTGAATAATTCGCCGCCATAACTCGGAGAAAAATCCTGTGCCGGGAAGAATCCCGCTATCGGAAAAAAAGCTGACCTGGCGGCGGTCGGTGAGTAATGCGAGTAGACACCCCCGCAGGGCAAGGCGCATTGCATCGTTGGATTCGATGGCCTCGCAAAGCCTGGTGAAGCGCGCGCTGGCAAGGGTGTGGTCGTCGGCATTGGCCGGCCGCAGCGCGTCGACCAATTCGTTTAACTGCCCGACGGGGTCTGCGCCGGAGTCCGACATTGCACTCAGGGCGACGTAAAGCTTGGTGTTGGCGGTTTCAGTATTTTGGGGCATGGCAAATGAGTTGAATTTGGCTGCAGGTTCGTTCGACTGGGTTAGCTGGACAGAGAGCCAGGCGCGGTGGAACTTGGTACGTCCGAAAAGGGAACTTCTAAAACCCCGTCGTCCCAGCGCAGGCTGGGACCCAGTCCTTCCAAGTGCTTGAAAATACGATGGACTGGATTCCAGCCTACGCAGGAAGGACGAAATTTTGAGGTTATTAGAAGTTCCCAAAATGTAAACTCTAATTTAGGCGCGCTTTTCGGAGCAAAAATAGCTGGAAAGCCGCACCAAT
>JBKJVA010000307.1:0-8436 GCA_046589675.1 Usitatibacteraceae bacterium | reverse complement strand
TCTACGTGGGCGTAGTGGCGGTTGGCAGTTTCGTATTCAACGTGGGCGGTGTTGATGGTGATGCCGCGGGCTTTTTCTTCCGGAGCCGCGTCAATCTGGTCGTAGGCGCGCGCTTCTCCGCCATATTTCTTGGCCATGACCATCGTGATCGCCGCCGTCAGCGTCGTCTTGCCGTGATCAACGTGTCCAATCGTGCCCACGTTTACGTGTGGCTTGGTTCGCTCAAACTTGCCTTTTGCCATTTCCCTTGTCCTCGCCGAGTCTTAAAATGGGTTCCGAAAAATAACGTTAAATATTACCTGCTCTTTACAGCTAAAACTGGTGCCCTTGACGCGGATTGAACGCGTGGCCTCTCCCTTACCAAGGGAGTGCTCTGCCACTGAGCTACAAGGGCAAAATATTACTGGAGCGGGTGAACGGGATCGAACCGTCGTCGTAAGCTTGGAAGGCTTCTGCTCTACCATTGAGCTACACCCGCACACACTACAACTTTTGCAAGAGACAAGGCTTCTGCTCTTCCACGGCTCGCCGGAGTCTCGCCGGTTCGCGAAGCGCCGAAGTCCTCAGGACTTCGCCGAAACCCTTCGCTCACCCATTGAGCTACACCCGCAATGCAATGACTTCACCTGCTCCGTGAACCAGTGGTGGAGAGGGCTGGATTCGAACCAGCGTACTCGTAAGAGGGCAGATTTACAGTCTGCTGCCATTAACCACTCGGCCACCTCTCCACGGAACCCAACATTATCCGGGTTTTCCGTCGCAACGTCAAACAGAGAGCATCAATCGGACGTTGATGGGCAACGCCAAAATCCCCGGCGGCGGGTCTGCGTGCCGTTTGCGGGAAACTTTCCTTCTTCCGACGCGGTGAAATATACTCTCGTGGTACCAGTTTATGCACTTGTCCGCCCGATACCTCCCCATACGTTTAACGAGTCACCATGCAACCATCGGCCATTTTTGACCCCCGCCGTTACCGGAGCTTCGGGTTGTTCGCGGCATGTTGGTTTTTAATATGGTGTTTTTCGCCATCGTTCGCACAGACAGTGAGCGCACGCTCACAGACTGCGAAAGTAACCGGCAACATAGCGGCTTTGCAGCCGCTGGAAGTCGTAAATTTACCATTTGGACTTGCCGACGGGCTAATCCGGGAATTACGCAACGGGTGCTGACCGCCCAGTTTTGCCGCGCCCGCGATACGGGATTCGCGATGGGCTTGGGCCCTATTGAAATTACCGAAACGTTGAACCACCAAATCGGTCAGCGCGTCGGTTTTGACGTCAATGCTGCCCGCTTCACGCAATTGGCAGAGATGCCGCCCAAGGGAGCCAACCGGGTACTGGTCTCGCATACGCACGACAGCGCTGCGCCGCAAAAGCGCATCATGGGGTCTATTCAAGAGGCAGAAATCGTCGTATATGAACCCGACGGTAAGGGCGCCAGCGAGCCGGTAGCGCGCATCCCTGTTACCGAGTGGGGAAATCTCATCAAGACAGACACACCTGCAAGCCCCTAACCGCACACCCATTCATCATTTGCGCCGGGGCAACCTCACCACTTTTACCATCTTGTCCTGCACCTGCATGATCTCGATGGCGACATCGGCGATTTTTACGGCGACGCCGGGTTCGGGTATGTCCTCCAACTGCTCCAGAAGCAGGCCATTGATCGTCTTTGGCCCATCCAGCGGAAAGTGGTAACCGAGTTTTCGATTGAGCACCCGCAACGGGCATGAGCCCTCGACCATCACACTACCGTCGTCCTGTTTGCGATAGAGCCCGGTGTTCATTGGTGATTGACTGGTGAACTCGCCGACAATTTCTTCGAGGATATCCTGCAAAGTCACCAGCCCCTGAATTTCCCCGTATTCGTCGACGATCAACGCCATGTGCCGCTGGTTCTCCTGAAACTGCGTGAGCTGTGCGAGCAGCCCGGTGCCTTGCGGGACAAAGTACGGCTCCCGGCAAATTTCCTTCAACGTCTCCAGAGACAGCGGCTCCTTGCGCGACGCATTCAGCACTTTGCGCACGTGCACCACACCAACGACATTGGAAAGATCGTCTTCATACACAATCAGCCGAGTGTGATGCGCGGTCGCAAGGGTATTGCGTATATCTTCAATGCTGTCCTGCATGTCCACGCCTTCGATCAAGGCGCGCGGCGTCATGGTGTCATCTACCGTCATGCTCTCCAGGTCAAACAGGTTCACCATGATGCTCTGGTGTTTTTTCGGAATAAACTGGCCGCCCTCGAGCACCAGCGTGCGCATTTCCTCCATGGATAAATGCGCGTGCCCCTCCTCCACTGGTTTGATTCGCATCAGCTTGAGCAGTAACTGAACGAATAAATTGACGAACCAGACCACCGGATACGAAATTTTGAGGAGCGGCGTAAGTACATAACTCGACGGCAACGCGATTTTCTCGGGGAAGCGGGCACCGATAACCTTTGGTGTGATCTCGCCGAACACAAGTATCAGAAAGGTGACGACGCCGGTCGCTACAGCCAGCACGTACTCATCCTTTCCCAGCAGGCGCTCGGCGATGACGGCGGTGAGCACGGCTGATGCCGAATTGACCAGGTTGTTTCCAAGCAAGATGACACCGAGGAGGCGATCAGTTTTGGCGAGCAGTGCCTGGGTCATCACAGCCGATGTTCGCCCTTGTTTTACCATGTGACTCAAGCGATAGCGATTGAGAGACATCATGCTGGTCTCAGCGATGGAAAAAAACGCCGCAATCAACAGCAGCAGTGCGAGCGTGGCATACAACCAGTTAATAGGAATGGAATCCATGCGCCGGCTCGAAGCTCAAACGCGCTGCAAGATAATTTCCGATACAAACTTGCTGCCAACGTAGGACAACAGCAGCAGCACAAAACCGATCAGTGTCCAGCGCATCGCCAGTTTGCCACGCCAGCCAAACTGCCAATGCCCAAACAAAAGGCCGCCGAAAATTACCCACGAGAATGCAGCGAACACAGTTTTATAAGTGACCTGAAATGCCTTGCCAAACAGGTTCTCCGAAAAAAATATGCCGGTCAGCAGCGTGGCCGTCAGCAGCAGAAAAGCGATGCTCAACAATTGAAACAGCAATTTTTCCAGCCGCAACAGCGGTGGAAGCCCTTGCAACTGCGACGGCAGACTTCCCTCGTGCAAGTGCTTCTCGAGAAACAACATCAGCAGCGCGTGCAGCGTGGCAACCGTATATAACGCGTAGGCCAGAATTGCCACGACAAAGTGCAGCCTGAATGCCCAATCTGCGTAGTTGACGATGCGATGCGCCGGCAACAACATCGGCAGCAATGCAACGAGCATGGCAATCGGCGCAAGATAAAGCGCGACAATTCTTAACATCAGATTATCGTAACCGATCAGGGTGTAGGCCAGCATCACCAGCCAGACGATCAACGACACCGCGTGCGAAAAGCCGATGTTGAGTCCATCACCGCCAAACAGGGAGTAACCCAATGCAACACCGTGGGTCGCCAGCGCCATGACCAGCACGGCACGCATGATCGCGCTCCGCCCGCCCGCCGTGGCGACGGCGGGCGCACTTGCGGATGCGATACCAGTGACACCTGCGGGCCACCAGACCACAATTGCGGTCAGGGCGTAGAGCAGTGCGGTGGTAAAATGAAGGTCAAAACTCGGCATTGATAAAAGGTAAATTCAGCAGGACGCAGCAGTGCTTTCAGGGGTCGAGTTTACACCATCCCGATTTCCCCCCGTCTCATGCTGAGACGAATTTCAACGTTGGTACACCATGCTCGATAACCTCACCAACCGCTTTGCCGGAATCGTCAAAACGCTGCGCGGCCAAGCGCGCTTCAGCGAAGACAACATCGCGGACGCGTTACGCGACGTGCGGATGGCACTGCTGGAAGCCGACGTCGGCCTGGCCGTCGTCAAAGACTTCATCGCCCGGGTGAAAGAAAAAGCACTCGGTGTGGATGTGATGCAAAGTCTCACGCCGGGGCAGGCATTTGTCGGCATCGTACACAACGAGTTAATTGCGTTGATGTCCGGCGGCGATGGCAACGTCACGCCGCAGCGCGCAACACTTAACGCACTACCGCTTAATTTTGCCACGACGCCACCGGCAATCATCCTGATGGCAGGCCTGCAAGGTGCCGGCAAAACCACCAGTGCTGGCAAGCTTGCCAAATTACTCAAGGAGCAGCACAAGAAGAAAGTGCTATTGGTCAGTGTCGACGTTTATCGTCCTGCCGCCATCGAGCAATTGAAAACCCTGGCCGCGCAGATCAATGTTGATTTTTTTGCCAGTGACAACGCACAAAAACCAGTCGATATCGCCGTTTCCGCCAAGCAGTGGGCAAAGACCCACTTCCACGATGTGCTGATCATCGATACCGCCGGACGCCTGGCGATCGACGAAGCAATGATGGCGGAGATCAAAGCGATCCACGCAGCGGTAACGCCGATAGAAACGTTGTTCACCGTTGACGCAATGCAAGGCCAGGACGCGGTGAATGTTGCCAAGGCCTTCTCCGAGGCGCTGCCGCTGACCGGGGTGGTGCTCACCAAACTCGATGGTGACTCGCGCGGTGGGGCGGCACTTTCGGTACGGCATATCACCGGCCAGCCAATCAAGTTCGCCGGTGTCTCGGAAAAAATGGACGGTCTCGAAGTTTTCCATGCCGAGCGGATGGCATCGCGCATTCTGGGCATGGGCGATGTACTGTCCCTGATCGAAGGGGTGCAAAAGAATGTCGATGTGGTCGAGGCGAAGAAACTCGCCGAGAAGTTCAAGTCGGGCAAGGGCTTCGATTTCGATGATTTCAAAATGCAGCTGCAGCAGATGCGCAAGATGGGTGGCATGTCGGCGTTGATGGATAAACTGCCCGCCCAGCTTTCCCAGGCCGCACAGGGCTCGCCGGACTTGCAGGAAAAACAAATGCGCCGCACTGAAGGCATCATCAATTCGATGACCCCACTCGAGCGGCGCAAGCCCGATTTGCTGAAGGCTACCCGCAAACGCCGTATCGCGGCGGGTGCCGGCGTGACCGTGCAGGAAGTAAATCGGTTAATCACGCAATTCGAACAAATGCAGAAAATGATGAAGATGATGAAAGGTAGTGGCGGCATGGCCAAGATGATGCGGGGCATGAAAGGCATGATGCCTGGCATGCGATAGGCGTCATGAGCCGCACCATCGGCGAATGTGAGTTTTTAATCGAGGATGGGCTCGCCCAGATCGATATGCTCGATGGCGCAATTGGGGCATGGACATTTGTTGATCGGGACGGCGCTTTGGCGCGAGCACGGCAACTCGATCAATCGCCCGAACGCGGGCCGCTTTACGGGATGTCGGTTGGCGTCAAAGACATCATTGATGTCGCCGGCATGCCTACGAGTTGTGGCACACCGATTTACGCGGGAAACATCGCGACCCAGGACGCAGCCTGTGTCGGCCTGGCGAGAGCCGCGGGGGCCGTCATCTTCGGTAAAACAGCAACCACTGAATTGGCGGCTAACCATCCTGCCGCGACCCGCAATCCTCAAAACCTGGAGCACACGCCTGGCGGATCGTCGTCGGGTTCGGCTGCGGCTGTCGCTGCAGGCATGGTGCGAATCGCGTTCGGCACCCAGACAGCGGGCTCGGTCATTCGTCCGGCGGCGTATTGTGGTGTGGTCGGATTTAAGCCGACATTCGGCCTGGTGCCGCGTACCGGGGTCAAATTGCAATCGGAGACTTTGGACACTGTCGGCGTTTTCACGCGAACCGTTGATGATGCCGCGCAATGGTATACGGCGATGATCGGTGGACGCGCGGTGGCTTTGCCAAACTTCGGCAAAGGTCCGTTGCGGATACTGCTTATCTCCAACTCGATGCACCACGCAGAAGTGGATATGTCGGTTGCCGTGGCAGAGGCTGCTGAAGCGCTCTCAATGGCAGGTTTCAGCTTGCGGGAAATGCGTCTGCCCGACAGCTTCGACGTTGCTCAAGCGGATCAACGAATCATTCAGTTGGCCGAAATGGCGCGCTTCTACGCGATCGAGCACCAACAGTACCGCCAGCAATTGAGCGCCAGTCTCGTTGCGATACTGGACGAAGGTGCGGCAATACCATCGGACACCTATCAAGCCGCGCTGACCCGCACCGATGCCGCGAAGAAGCACGCTGCACAAGTGTTTGCCGATTGCGACGCGTGGCTCATGCCATCGGCGACCGGCGCGGCACCCAAAGGCCTCGGCTTTACTGGTGACGCGGTATTCAACCGGCTCTCCAGCACGCTACATCTGCCCGCTATCAATATCCCCGTTTATCGCAGCAAGAAACGTATGCCGCTCGGCTTGCAACTGGTCGGTGCCCGCCTGCAAGATGAAAAATTGCTCGCGGTCGCCAAACGTGTCATCGACATTCTTCGCGGCAACACGCATGACTGAGTTTGGCGGTGTGCGGTTGCTGGCTGAAAATACTGAAATTATCCCCACGCTGGCCAATTGGTACAAGAGCGAATGGCCCGACTGGTTTGTCGACACGCCGCTCGCAGAAATTGAAAGCGATTTTCGCGATGTTGCAAACCGCGATCGACTACCCCTCGCACTAGCGGCTTTCGACAACGCAACCAGGCTGCTGGGGGTTTGTTCAATCCGAGATCACGCGTTCGAAGCTTACCCGCACGGCGGCCCATGGTTGCGCGGTTTATACGTTCATCATCCGTATCGCGGACAAGGCGTTGCCGATAAGTTGATCCGCGCAGCCTGTGAGCATGCCGCGCGGCTGCAAATCGCCAAACTTTACGCGGCGACCCACTCGGCCGTCAGCACCTTCGAGCGCGCGGGCTGGCTCGGGTTTGATCAAGTGCAGCATGAAGGACAGACGTTGACGATATTTGCCAAACGGATCGGGTGAAGTATTGCGCGCAATGCACGTTGGTGTCACAACAAAGCGTAGGACGCCATTGGGTGGGGATGACAGACCGAAAATGGCTGGGAAGCCGCGCTGCTGCTGGATATTCGCCCCCTGATTCCACGCAAAATGCCCTACTCGCGTTGCTCCAATACAAAATCTGCAGCCGAGTCTCGCCCCATCACTTTCACCAGATACGGCATCACATCCTGTAATTTTTTATGTAGTGTCCATGGCGGATTAATAATGAACAGCCCGCTTCCGCGCATGCCAAATCCATCCTCGGCAGGCGCGCAGACGGAAAGCGAAACGTGTAGCCAATTTTTTACAGGCAAAGTTTTTAATGTGCCTGGCAGTCGCAGACTATCGGCGCGCGATAGTTGAGGATACCAGAGCATGTAGGTGCCCGTGGCGAAGCGGGCCAACGCATCTTTTAGCGCCAGTAAAACTGTGCTGTAGTCAGTCTTGTCCTCAAATGAGGGATCAATCAGCACCAAGCCGCGACGCGGCAGCGGCGGCAATACCGCCTTCAGCCCCGCGTAACCGTCGCTGGGCGCAATGACAGTGCGACGTTGCGCGGTCGAACCCATCGCACGAAAGTTGTCCTGCAATAAGGCACTATCGCTGCTGTGTAACTCGAATAGCCGCAAACGATCTTGCGGCCGAAGGAGTCGTTGTGCAAGCCAAGGCGAACCAGGGTACGCACGCAACCTGCCATCCGGATTAAGTTCGCGCACGAGGTTTACGTACGTCGCCAGCGGCACCGGCAGGTCGCGCCGATTCCAAAGCCGGCCGATGCCGTCGATATGTTCGGTCAGCCTCAACGCATAACCGGTATCGAGCGCATACAATCCCGCCCCCGCGTGGGTGTCGACATACCAGAACGGCGACTCTTTTTGGCTGAGGTGGCCAATCAACTCAACCAGCAGAAAATGTTTTAAAACATCGGCATGGTTTCCTGCATGAAACGCGTGGCGGTAGCTCAGCATGTCAAAGGTCGTTGTTGTTCAATCCTGATAGCGGCGAGGGTATCAGGAATTTTATGTGGGTCAGATTTTTGCGCATTGAAAAGTTACGCAGTCATCTCGCGCGCTGGAAAACAGGAACCCGATCATGGGTGCGGCTTTCAAGACATATTCGCCATGAGGACCGCACCAATGCCGGTCTTTTCAATTCTGCCGAAACCGATACTGCTAGGTCTGACTGACGGGCTGCTTGTCCTTGCAACCCTTCAACGACACCGTCATACCACCTTCGCGCCGTGCCAACCGCCATTGCGACCGGTTCAGCGGAAACGTGCATCAAACCGGCGGAAATGGCATAAACCAGCCTCCTGAATCGTTGTGATCGCTCATTTGCGCGCATAACATTCAATCTCGCATCGTCCTTGCGCCAAGTTTGGCTTTCCGCTTATAATTCAAGGCTTTCCTGCTTCCGCAGGGAACAGTTACCGGTTCTCAACCGGCCCGTTATCCGTTGTCAACGGATTGTTAATCGGCGCAGGGCCAAACGCGGCTCATGGCCAAAACAGGAGAAACACAATGGTAGTTATTCGCTTGTCGCG
>JBKJVA010000343.1:0-4277 GCA_046589675.1 Usitatibacteraceae bacterium | reverse complement strand
GCCACCGATATCGTTCACAACTGTGGCTTGGAGGGCATCAAGCGGATTGAGCGCGGCACCGGTTTTTATATCGAATCCAGCGGCGCACACAACGACAACGCGCGCGAGCGCATCATGCGGGTCATTCACGATCCGATGACCGAGACCGTGCGTTCCAGGCTCGCCGGTGCTAACGAGCTGTTTATCGCGCAACCACCGCAATCGCTGTCGATGGTGCCTGTCACCACCGGAGGCAAAACAGCACTGGTGCAAGCAAATATCGAGATGGGTCTGGCGCTGTCAATCGATGAAATCGATTATTTGTTCGACTACTTTCATCGCATCGCACGCGATCCGACTGACGTCGAATTGATGATGTTTGCACAGGCCAACTCCGAGCATTGCCGACACAAAATATTCAATGCCACCTGGACCATCGATGGCCAGGTAAAAGATAAAAGTCTTTTTGGCATGATCACCAATACCCATACGCTTAGCCCGCAAGGCACGATCGTGGCGTATTCGGACAATTCTTCTGTGATGCAAGGCACCCGAATCGAGCGCTTTTATCCCGACAGCAATGGCGCATTCGCATTTCATCGGACTGAGACGCATATCCTGATGAAAGTGGAAACCCACAATCATCCGACAGCGATCGCGCCGTGGCCAGGGGCAGCGACTGGCGCGGGAGGCGAGATTCGTGACGAAGGTTCGACCGGGATCGGCTCAAAGCCAAAGGCGGGACTTACTGGTTTTTCCGTATCGAACTTGAATATTGCCGGACACAGTCAGCCTTGGGAAGGCAATTATGGCAAGCCGTCACGCGTGGCGTCGGCCTTGCAGATAATGATCGAAGGGCCGCTAGGCGGGGCGGCATTCAACAACGAATTCGGCCGCGTTAACCTCACCGGCTACTTCCGGTCGTATGAGCAATTCGACGGCAGCATGATGAGGGGATATCACAAGCCGATCATGATCGCAGGGGGTCTCGGTAACATCTCCGCCAGTCACACCCACAAGAAATCATTGCCGCCAGGTACGTTGCTCATACAGATCGGCGGGCCGGGCATGCGTATCGGACTTGGCGGAGGCGCGGCTTCCTCGATGACTTCGGGCACCAATAGCGAAGCGCTGGATTTCGATTCGGTACAGCGGGCAAACGCCGAGATGGAACGCCGTTGCCAGGAGGTGATCGATGCCTGCTGGGCAATGGATGAGGCCAACCCGATATTGAGTATTCACGATGTAGGAGCAGGCGGACTTTCAAACGCATTACCTGAACTCGCGCATGGCGGTGGTGCGGGTGCGCGTTTCGATTTGCGGGCTGTGCACTCCGAAGAGTCTGGGATGTCGCCCAGAGAAATCTGGAGCAACGAGTCGCAGGAGCGTTACGTGATTGCGATTGCGCCAGAATCGCTGGCGCTTTTCCAACGTTTCTGCACTCGTGAACGATGCCCTTCTGCGGTGCTGGGTATCGCAACAGAAAAATTGCAACTCATCGTCGAGGATCCCTTGTTCGGCAATAAAGCGGTCGACATGGACATGGACGTATTGCTTGGCAAGCCGCCACGCATGCATCGCGATGTCGCAACGGTGACTCCAAACCTCGTCGCTTTTGATGCCAGTAATATCGATTTGAAGGAAGCAGCCTATCGGGTCCTGCGTTTGCCCACCGTCGCGGACAAGTCATTCCTGATTACCATCGGTGACCGTTCCGTGGGCGGCTTAACTGTGCGCGACCAGTTTGTCGGCCCTTGGCAAGTCCCGGTGGCCGATTGCGCGGTGACGCTAATGGGCTACAACACGATGCAGGGTGAGGCGATGGCGATCGGCGAACGATCCCCCATTGCGGTGATTGACGCGCCGGCGTCCGGCCGTATGGCGGTCGGCGAGGCGATCACCAATATCGCCGCGGCGGACATCGATAGCATCGGCGATATCAAGCTTTCCGCCAACTGGATGGCCGCCGCGGGTTATCCCGGCGAGGATGCGAAGCTGTTCGCAACCGTCGAGGCGGTCGGCATGGAGCTTTGTCCGGCATTGGGTATCTCCATTCCGGTCGGCAAGGATTCCTTGTCGATGAAAACAGTCTGGAACGAGGGCACCGATAAGAAAGAGGTTGTTGCCCCGGTATCGCTCATCATCTCGGCGTTCGCGAAAGTGCATGACGCCAGCGCAACGCTGACACCGGAATTGGTGACCGACGCAGCGACGGCCGACAGCGAATTGTTATTGATCGATTTGGGTGAAGGCAAGAATCGCATGGGTGCCTCCTGCCTTGCTCAGGTATATGCGCAAGTCGGGCAGGTCGCACCGGACCTGAACGACGCGGCCAAACTTCGCGGTTTTTTCGCGAGCCTTCGAACCCTGGCCCGCGAGAAAAAGATACTCGCCTATCATGATCGCTCCGACGGCGGTTTGTTCGTGACGCTGGCCGAGATGATGTTCGCCTCGCACGCAGGCGTGACTATTTACCTCGACGCACTGACCTATAACGAACGTGAAGCGGATGTCGACAGTTACGATGCCACCGACACGTCCAGGAAACTGGCTGAGAACGATTCAGTTCTGGCGGCTTTGTTTAATGAAGAGCTTGGCGCGGTGATTCAGATCCGCAAGGCTGACCGTTCGGCGGTGATGGAAATATTGCGGAACGCGGGGCTTGGGGCTTGCTCACATGTAATCGGGCACCTGAACGCAAGCGATGAATGTCGCATCATTCGAACTGCCAAACCGCTGTTGCTGGAAAAACGTATTGACCTTCAGCGCGCATGGAGCCAGACCAGTCACGTCATTCAATCGCTCAGGGACAATCCGCAGACGGCCAAGGAGGAGTTTGACCGGATTCTGCAGACAACTGATCCGGGTTTGAACGCAAAGCTGACGTTCGATACCACCCAGAACGTCGCTGCACCTTTCATCGGAACTGGCATAAGGCCGCAAATTGCGATACTTCGCGAGCAGGGCGTGAATGGTCAACTTGAAATGGCACACGCGTTCACCAAAGCAGGATTCGCCGCGATTGATGTACACATGAGCGACATCATCGCTGGCCGCATCTCGCTGCGCGATTTCAAGGGCTTTGCCGCGTGCGGCGGATTTTCCTATGGTGACGTGCTGGGCGCAGGCGAAGGCTGGGCAAAATCTATTTTGTTCAATGCACGAGCGCGCGATGAATTTGAAAATTTCTTCCGGCGCGACGATTCGTTCGCACTTGGCGTTTGCAACGGCTGTCAGATGATGTCCAATTTGCACACGATCATCCCTGGCGCCGAAAACTGGCCACATTTTGAACGCAACAAGAGCGAACAATACGAGGCGCGTACCGTGTTACTGGAAATTCGCGAGTCGCCGTCCATTTTGTTTGCCGGTATGACGGGTTCACGCATCCCCGTCGCGACGGCCCATGGCGAGGGACAGGCGGTGTTTCGCGATCAGGCGCAACAGGATGCCGTTCGCTGGCAGTGCGTGGCGCAGTTTGTCGATAATCACGGGCGCGCCACTGAGCAGTTTCCAGCGAACCCGAATGGATCGCCGCTCGGGATGACGGCATTCACCACACCCGACGGTCGCTTCACGATCATGATGCCGCATCCGGAGCGCGTGGTTCTGGCGGTGAATTTGTCTTGGCACCCGAAGGAATGGAAAAACGAGAGTCCCTGGATGCGGGTTTTTCGCAATGCGCGGGCGTGGGTGGGTTAGCCAGACTCACTGTTCAAACTACCCGCTGCATTCCTTATGTACTTCCTGTGCACCTTGGCTTCACCACGGGTGCCCGGCGTTGCGGGATAATTCTCTGCTCAACCACGGCACTGTTGCGGCTAGTATGTTTAGCTTTCGCGGCCAATGAGCTTTTGCGTTTCGTGAAGGTGCATCAAAGGAAGTCGCACACTTCAAGCTTATGAATCCTGAATTGCCCGGCAAAGCCCGGCTGCCGAACTTCGATCCTCAAGTTGGAAATATTTCTGAGAATACTCTTCAGAGGAGTGGCAACTCCCACACCCGGGACCTGCCTGAACTCTCTGAGCGGAATCTCGAGCGTCCTAAGGCCCGAGACGACTACTTTCGTCTGGTGGGGATTGTAGCCAACGACCTCCGGATAAAAATCTTCCAGATGCATTTCAACCGCGATCGGTGCATCGGTCGCCAGGGTCACACGAAATAAACCCTTCTCGTATCCCTCCGTCCAGTCCATCCCTAGTCTACGATCGGCCATCAAATCCGGGACGAATGGCAACTTAACGCCGCATTGGTAGTACGCAAATCCCGATCCTGGCAGTGTGCAGTTCACCGCGAGG
>JBKJVA010000287.1:0-3086 GCA_046589675.1 Usitatibacteraceae bacterium | reverse complement strand
CGACGGCTTGGCACAGTTTCTTGATCGGTTACGCCTGGGGCCTTGGCCTGTTCATTTTCGGTGTGCCGTGGATTTACGTAAGCCTGCATGTTTACGGCAGCATGCCTGCTGTCCTTGCGGGGATCGCCACCTTCCTGTTCTGCTGTTACCTCGCCATATTTCCCGCGTTGGCCGGGGCACTGCAGCGTCTGCTGGTAATGACTTTCGGGATTTCCGCCGTTGCTTCACTGCTCCTCGTCATGCCGGCCTGCTTCGTAATCTGGGAAGTGATACGCGGCTGGTTCTTCTCCGGTTTTCCATGGCTTGTTGCTGGCTATTCGCAAACGCCCGGTGGGCCGGCGTTCCCGCCGCTCATCGGCTATGCGCCGATCATTGGGGCGT
Organism: Usitatibacteraceae bacterium; assembly: GCA_046589675.1. Lineage (GTDB taxonomy): Bacteria > Pseudomonadota > Gammaproteobacteria > Burkholderiales > Usitatibacteraceae > UKL13-2. The sequence goes on along the minus strand of JBKJVA010000287.1, from coordinate 2,705 downwards.
TCGGTATTTCGTGGTTGCTGGCATTGACGACTGGCGTATGCGTACTCCTGACCCGTACTGCCGCCGGTATTGTTTTGTCGCGGCGCGGTCGACTCGTGGCCGCGTCGACAGTACTCGCCGTTTGGGCGATTGGCGGTGTGCTGCACCAGGTTTCATGGAGTGTGCCGTCCGGTGCGCCGCTGACAGTTGCTTTACTGCAAGGCAATGTCGAGCAGAGCTTGAAATGGCGCGACGATCAACGCGAGGCTGCGCTTGAAAATTATCGGCAGTTAGTCGTGGGGACGAAGGCGCGCCTGATCATCTTGCCGGAAACAGCGCTACTCGTGCTTTCAGATGCACCGGCCGATTATCTGGCCGCGCTCAAACGACACAGCGTGTCCAACGGCGGCGATGTAATCATTGGCGTGACGATTGTGGAACGTGGAACTTCGAGCAACAATTCGTACAGCGTAACAAACAGTGCCATTACGCTCGGTAGTTCGCCGCCGCAGCGCTACGACAAACAACACCTTGTCGTATTCGGTGAATTCATCCCGCCATATTTGTCGTGGGTGTATCACTGGCTGAAGATTCCATACGGCAGCATGACTGCAGGACGAATCGATCAAAAGCCGCTGCAAATTGCCGGTCACGCGGTCGCTGTCAACATCTGCTACGAAGACGCATTTGGTACCGAAATTGTCCGGCAATTGCCGCAAGCCGAGTTGCTGGTAAATATATCGAACATGGCTTGGTTCGGGAACTTATTTGCAGCCGATCAACAGGCGCAATTTTCGCAAATGCGTGCGCTCGAGACCGGGCGCTGGATACTGCGCTCGACCAATACCGGCGTCACGGCCGCGATCAACGAAAGAGGTGAGATCGTTAAAGCATTGCCGCAATTTATGCGCGGTACGCTCGAGATCGTGGCGCAACCCCGGAGTGGGTCAACGCCCTACGTACGATGGAAGGATTGGCTGATATGGACTTTACTAATGCTGGCGTTGTTATGCGGATGTACAATGAAAAGTGTAGATCGTTATCTGGCGCGGTTTACGGAGCATAAATAGCCTGAGAAGCGCTCCAGAGCTAGAGTTTCTACGATTTACGCAGTCAGGTGGCCCGTGCGCGAATGAAAAATTGCCAGGTACACAGCTCCGCGAGCTCTTTCGGCGTCACCTTTTCGAGCGCGACGCGACCGAGGCGGATATTGATGTCCGGGTTTGATTTATTTTTTTCGTAAAAAGGTGCCAGGCCCGCGTCCAGGAAATGATTCACAAATTCCATCCGGTATCCGGTTTGCGCAAGCAAATTAGCAATTTCCTTCAACGTGAAAAAGCGGATGTGCGTAATATCCAGCAGGCCTTTTTCTGCGTACGTCCACATCCCGCCGTCGAGCAGACCCTGCATGAGCCCAAGATGCCTGGTATTTGGAATGCTCAGGATGATTTGTGCGTCTGGCGAAAGGTAGGGTTTCAATTTCACCATCACGCGCCAGGGGTCGTACATATGTTCGAGTACGTCCGCCATGACCACGGTGTCGACGCTGCCATGCACGATGCCCTCATCCTCGAGCGTGAACGCCTCAAATTTTCCGCATAGAACTTGATCTAGATTCTTTGACGCAATCTCGGCGGTAGCGCGATTTGGCTCGATGCCAATGGTGCGACAGGCAGGGTGGATGCTTTTGACATAGTTGCCAAGGTTTCCGGACGAGCAGCCGATATCAAGCAGCACCCTTGGCGGATGTGCCAACACATCGAGCAACTGCGGGTTGAAGTGCTGCTGATATGGCGTCGCGGGCGCATCCTCAACATTGAGGCAGGTCTGCCAGACATATTGTGTTGCACCCGCAACAGGGGCAGGCGTTGGAGCTGGAGGTGTAGAAGACATCGAAATCACTTATCCATGAGCGTGAACTTTGCGTTGCGAGACGCTAACCACGTAAAATCGGCAGTTTAGCGCAAGATTTTCTTAGCCTTCATGATTACCTTCCAAGAAGTCATTCTCAAACTCCAGGATTACTGGAACGCACAAGGTTGCGCGCTGTTGCAGCCATACGACATGGAAGTCGGCGCGGGCACCTCGCACACCGCCACATTCCTGCGTTCGCTCGGCCCCGAGCCCTGGCGCGCCGCCTATGTGCAGCCTTCGCGTAGGCCCAAAGATGGCCGCTATGGGGAAAACCCCAACCGTTTGCAACATTATTACCAGTTTCAAGTGGTACTGAAACCGTCGCCGCCCAACATTCTCGATCTTTATCTGCGCTCGCTTGAGGCGCTTGGGCTGGATTTGCAGAAAAACGATGTGCGTTTTGTTGAAGACGATTGGGAAAATCCAACGCTCGGCGCCTGGGGTCTGGGCTGGGAGGTGTGGCTGAACGGGATGGAAGTCACGCAGTTCACCTACTTTCAGCAGGTCGGGGGCATGGAATGCAAGCCAATCACCGGCGAAATCACCTATGGGTTGGAACGCCTTGCGATGTATCTGCAAAATAAGGAAAACGTGTACGACCTGGTGTGGACTACGTGGAAAGAGAACGGCATTGATCGAAAGTTGAGCTATGGCGATGTTTTTCACCAGAACGAAGTTGAACAATCGACGTACAACTTTGAACAGGCGAATGTCGAGGTTTTGCTTCGGCATTTTTCCGATTTTGAAGGCAACGCAAAAGCACTGATGGAAAAGCAGCTCGCGCTGCCGGCCTACGAGCAGGTATTGAAAGC
>JBKJVA010000124.1:0-8328 GCA_046589675.1 Usitatibacteraceae bacterium | reverse complement strand
TATCGGCTCTCGATGCTCGATCTCATCCCCGATGGGCAATCCTGGGATGAAGTGGCCTTGGCGAGCATGACCACTTCATCCCAGGATTGCCCATCGGGGATGAGATCGAGCATCGAGAGCCGATAGATAATGATGAAATCCTTGCCGACCGCTTCGCGCATGCGGGTGACGATTTCGACCGGTAGCCGCATGCGGTTTTCATAGCTGCCGCCCCAGCCGTCATTGCGCTGGTTGGTGTGCGAGACCAGGAATTCGTTGATGAAGTAGCCTTCCGAGCCCATCACCTCGACACCGTCATAGCCTCCTTCGCGAGCCAGTTTGCCAGCGCGTACAAAGCATTTGATCTGGCGCTCGATGCCGCTCGCGGAAAGGGCGCGCGGCGTAAATGGCGTGATTGGCGATTTGATTCGTGATGGGGCAACCGAAAACGGACTATACCCATACCGGCCCGCGTGCAGAATCTGCAGCGCAATTTTGCCGCCGTCGGCGTGCACGGCGTCGGTGATGATTTTATGGCTGCGCGCGGCACCGCTGGACGCAAGTCTGGAGCCGAACGGCGATAACCAGCCCTCGATATTGGGCGCGAATCCGCCGGTCACGATCAGCCCTACACCGCCACGGGCGCGTTCAGCGAAATATGCCGCGAGCTTGGGGAAATCTTTGGCCTTGTCTTCTAACCCGGTGTGCATGGATCCCATCAGGATGCGGTTCTTGAGGGTGGTGAAGCCGAGATCGAGGGGGGCGAGGAGATGCGGATAGGGAGAGGTCAAGATCGGCTCCGGGAGATGGGTCATCGGCAATATGCCTCAAATTTTTTAGTTTGATGAATAAGCTGATATGCGCCACACCAGTTTAATTGCACCCAACCGCCATTTGTCGTAGCTTCAAGGGCAAATATTGCCGCAAGTTACAGTACCGACTTCAGCATCCGCCCCATATCGGCCGGATTCTTCGTTACCTTGATTCCACATGCCTCCATCACCGCCAGCTTTTCCTGCGCGGTTCCCTTGCCGCCGGAAATGATCGCTCCGGCGTGGCCCATGCGTTTGCCAGGAGGCGCGGTCACGCCTGCGATGAAACCCACGACGGGTTTTTTCATGTTGTCTTTCATCCAGCGCGCGCAGGTTTCCTCGTCGTCACCGCCGATTTCACCAACCATGATCACGGCATCTGTTTCCGGATCGTCATTGAACATTCTCATCACATCGATGTGCTTTAAACCGTTCACCGGATCGCCGCCAATGCCGACGCACGTCGACTGTCCCAAGCCCAGTTCCATCAATTGCCCGACTGCCTCATAGGTCAGCGTACCAGAACGCGACACCACGCCGATTCGACCTTTTTTGTGAATGTGGCCCGGCATAATGCCGATCTTGATTTCATCGGGTGTGATGACGCCTGGGCAATTGGGACCGAGCAGGATGGCTGACTTACCCTGCATTTTTTGCCGCGTACGAATCATGTCGCGAACCGGAATGCCTTCGGTAATACAAATCACCAGTTCCAATCCTGCATCGACGGCCTCATCGATGGCGGCGGCTGCAAATGGTGGCGGCACATAGATCACCGATGCGGTGGCACCGGTCTGCTTGACTGCTTCCGCAACGGTTTCGAAAATGGGGATGCCTTCATAACTCTGGCCCCCTTTCTTCGGCGTTACACCGGCCACAAAGCAATTCGCGCCATTGGCGTACTCCTTGCACATTTTGGTGTGGAACATACCGGTCTTACCGGTGATTCCCTGGGTAATCACCTTGGTATTTTTGTTGATAAGTATCGACATGATTATTTTCCTGCTTTGAAATTTGCAGCCGCTGCGACAACCCGCTCCGCCGCTTCAGCCATATTGTTCGCCGAAATGATGGGCAATCCGGAATCAGCCAGCAGCTTTCTGCCCAATTCTTCGTTGGTGCCCTTCATGCGCACCACCAGCGGCACGGTTAATTTCACTTCGCGGGCCGCGGTAATTACGCCGTTGGCGATCACGTCACATTTCATGATGCCGCCGAAAATATTGACAAGAATGGCTTTGAGGTTCGGGTTCTTCAGCATGATCTTGAAGGCTTCCGTCACTTTCTCAGCCGTCGCGCCACCACCGACGTCGAGAAAATTAGCCGGTGATCCGCCGTAGAGCTTGATCACGTCCATCGTCGCCATCGCCAATCCCGCACCGTTCACCAGGCAGCCAATATTCCCATCGAGAGAGATGTAGGTCAGATCGAATTTCGACGCTTCGATTTCCGCGGGGTCTTCTTCGTCCAGATCGCGCATCGCGACGATTTCAGGATGCCGATAAAGGGCGTTTGAATCGAAATTGAGTTTTGCGTCAAGTGCCAGTACTTTGTTGTCGCCGGTATAGATCAGCGGGTTGATTTCTGCCAACGAACAGTCGCACTCGTCGAACGCCTTGTACAGCGACTGCATGAAGCCGCGCGCCTGCGCCACCGCAACCTCGGGCACACCAATCTTGCGTGCAACGTCATCCCCTTGCGCGTCGGACAATCCCTTCACGGGATCAATCGCCACCTTGAAAATCTTCTCAGGCGTGTGCTCGGCAACGTGTTCGATGTCCATCCCACCTTCGCTTGAGGCCATCAGGGTAACCCGCTGGGTGACGCGGTCCACCACCATGCCAACGTACAGTTCTTTCTTGATATCCGCACCCTCTTCTACCAGAAGACGTTTCACGACGCGGCCTTCGGGACCGGTCTGATGGGTGATAAGTGTCATGCCAAGAATTTTGGATGCGACATCACGCACCTCGTCGATGGACTTGGCCACCTTGACGCCACCGCCCTTGCCCCGACCGCCAGCGTGAATCTGCGCTTTAACGACCCAAACCTTGCCGCCAAGCGATTGCGCTGCCTTGACCGCCTCATCGACGGAGAAACAGGCAATGCTGCGTGGTGTCGCAACGCCGTATTTGCGCAAGATTTCCTTGCCTTGATATTCGTGAACATTCATGGATTTTTACTTTCTGCGATGGAATACAAATAGACTCGTCACTGGCACATTGCGGGCACACGCATCAAGTTGAAACAACCCGACGCTGGCTATATTAACAGTGACATTCGCGCTTACCTGATTCAGTGATTCTCGGGCTCGGCAGCCGGTGACGCAAACGGTTGGTCACCCCGGTACCACTCGGGGTAATAACGCGCCACCGCCGGAGCGGTCAGTGCCAGTGCATGACATCGGTCGAGCTGGTACGGCTTTGTTCCGGGTGTCTGCAGGCCCTGGCCAGCAATGGTTTGAAATGCCGTCGTCGCGACAATGCCGATGAGGTCGGTGATGTGCGTGCAGCCATGGGTGCCACCCAACAACTGTTTGACACGGCCACTGAACCCGGGGCGCAGGGCCAGGCCGATCAATTTTTTGTAGTCCGGTGTGACCTGATCGCAGTAGCCCACGTAGGGCATCGCATCGGTGGCCGCTTCGGCATCGACGATGGTCATCGTTCTATCAATAGTGATGCGTAACCACATCGAATGCAGTGAGTCTCCCGCCTGTCGTTGTCCGCTTGCGACTTTGAAATCCACGTCCTTGGTGTCATGGAGGTGGCCTTCAATATCGAACATGCCGTCATCGCGTTTATAACCGCGAACGGTGATATCGCGGCGGTGGAGCGCCTGGCGCGGGACCAATGGTACGGAAAGAGGCATGCGGCGGCTTATGTACGGGAAGATAACGTGATTATAGAAACGCAAAGCGCGCCATGCAGCGCGCTTTGCATATGAACGTTGGCCATGTCAACCTGTCTGTCTACAGGTTCTGATGGCGGCTGCAAATTCAGCGCCGGTCTGGAAGCGTTCTTCAAAATTCTTTGCGAGCGCCTTGTCCACCAGGTCCGCCATATAGGCAGGCAAGGCCGGGTTGTATTCCATAATATTCGGATGCGGTTCATTGGCGATCGCAAACATGAGCTGTGTCATCGATTCACCTTCAAACGGCAGGCGTCCACAGGTCATTTGATACATCATCACGCCGAGCGAGAATAGATCGGAACGGCCATCGATTTTCTTGCCCGCCAATTGCTCTGGCGACATATACGACGGTGTACCGAGCACCATTCCGGTTTTAGTCTTTGACGAATCAGTCACCCGTGCAATACCGAAGTCGGTGATCTTGGGCGTATCGGTATCTTCGTCGTACATGATATTGGCGGGCTTGATATCGCGATGCACGATATTGAGTTTGTGCGCATGGTCGAGCGCCGAGGCGACGCGTTCTACGATCGACATCACCTTCTCGAAGGGCAACAGATTCGGGTTCTTGGTGAACGGTGCCAGGTCCTTGCCTTTGAGGAATTCCATCGCGATGAAAGCCAAATCGTGTTCTTCACCCGCATCGTAAATTTTGACGATGCCAGGGTGATCGAGTTTGCCGGCGGATTCTGCCTCGCGGAAAAACCGGTCCTTGGCTTCCTGCAATTCGTCGCCTTCATACTCGGCGGCGAGAGCCATGGTCTTGATGGCGACTTCGCGACCAATTTTTGGATCCTTGCCCAGATAGACAACACCCATCGCACCTTTGCCGAGTTCTTTTTGCACCTGGTAGCGGCCCAACATCGGCTTTTCGCCAGTACCCGAAATAGCCATCGTTGCTGCCGACGAACGCGCCCCCGATGAGCCGCCCAAAATAATAGTCTCCGACATCACTTTGGCGCGGTTCATACGGTCCGCCACGTCGCGGAATTTGGGATCGTTCTGATGAATAAACGCGAACGCGCTCTCGGCTTTGTTGAACTGGCGGCGACGTTCAAAATCGAGCGCCAGTGAATAGACGTTCTCCATCAATTGTTCGTCCACCGGGCATTTGCGAAACTTGTCGAATGCCATGTCGAGTTGACCCTGTTGCTGGAACGCGAGTCCCAGCATGCGATTCGACTCCGCGCCGGCCGCTTCGGATTGTTCCTTGCCGCGCTCGGTCATGAGGAAGCGTTTGGTCGTAAGCAGCAAATGGCCGATCACCAGTAATGATGCCGGCAACATCAGTTTCACCCAGATGCTCGGCCCCATCATCAACGCGAAATGCGTGCCCAGGAGAACAAGGAAAATAACCAGCGTAAATATAGCTGCCGGACCAGCGCGCAGTCTCGGCAGCAGTGCAATCAGATAGGCGGCAACGAGTATGAAGGTTGCAAGTGAAACCCAGACAGTCCAGCCAGGCGTCCGGAAAAAATGCTCCTTCAAAATGCTTGATACCGAGTGTGAAAGCGCCTCAACCGGCGTAAGCACACCGATGGGTGTGACTTGCTGCGTGCCGATGCCCGGGGCGGTCGCGCCGATCAGGACAATCTTGTCGGCGTACTTGGTGGCAGGGATTTTTCCGCTAATCACATCGAAGAACGAATCCACGGCAATCGCTGGCTTGTCGTTCACCGGCTTGTAGAAGTAGGGACGCATCAGGGCGCGTTCATCAGTCAGGATACGCAAATTGCCGAGCGACACGCTCTCACCGAGATTGATGCGGATATCTTTCGACCCCAAATTCAAGCTCTTAGCGGCTACTACCATCGCGAATGAAGGATATTGTTGGGTAAAGTAATCGATGACCGTTAGGTCTTGCCTCACGCCACCATCCGCATCCGGATTGGCTGTTAAATGCCCGATACCCGCTGCCACTGACCCAATTTCGGCAATCGGCAGATTCGGGTTCGGTGCAGAGTATACGAACTCACCGCCTGCATTGGTGAAACCGGTAATGACATTCTTGGCCATGAATTCGGGCAACGGTTTGTCTGGCTTGCCTGCTGGCGGCTCGAACGTAGCATCAAACAGCGACGGCAATACGACGACACCCGATTTCTTGACACTTTCCGCAAGTCGACGGTCGGTGTTGAGCGCCTGTTCGGCCTCATACAATATTGGGCCAAACTCGGCAATGGCGCTGTTCGCGGCGATCGGTGCCGTCGCGACGCCTTCTGCGACGGAAGGGACGTTTTTGGCGTAAAGCTGCAACAGTTTGGTGATGTACAGAAGGCCCGGATCCTGCTGGGGCTCAAAATAGAATATGGTGTTTCCAATTACCTTCACTTTCGCGGCGGTCAGTTTATCGATCATCGCCGCATGAATGTCGCGGGGCCACGGCCAACGACCGATATTTGCGATTGATTGTTCATCAATGGCAATCACCGCAACTTTATCGGAAGGCTGCTTGGAGGTGGCTTGTACGCCCCAGTCGTAGGCCTTCGTCTCCAGTACCTTAAAAAAACTGGTCGCAATGCTCAATCCGAAGACGACGATGACGATGACGACCCCGAAAAACCAATCGGATGTCCAGAACCCGGCTTTTTTCATTTTATCCCTTTGCTGCAGTCGCGATAGGCGCGCAGGCAAGTGCAGATTGTAACAAGAAAGGTAGTTGACCTCATACCGCGTTTGGGTGCACTTGTGCCCAGACGACAATGGCCGCCTATCCGGGCGAGGCGGCCATTAAAGGTCAGGCTTGAGTGACATGTGGCCGTCCACCAATGTCGGCATGGACGACAACTGAATCCGGAAAATACGCTGAGTTTGACGCTTACGTGGCAAACGCTGAGCCAACCGCCAACCCATGCAATGCAGCAAATTCCGCAGCGGAAATTTTCTTGCCATCTTCGTGTTTCAATTTTGCGACTTCGATCTGCCCACCCTGTGCAGTCACGAACAGCGCGGCCCCGGTCACTGCGGCTATTTCCCCCGGCTTGCCTTTGACTGCGCCAAATGTGCGTGTCAGATGTTTGCGGCTACCAAAAAGTTGTATTTTTTTGCCTGCAAGCGTCGTCCACGCGCCTGGCGCCGGGTCACATCCACGAATCAGGTTGTGAATATAGTCAACATGGTTATTCCAGTGAATCTTCGCTTCCGCTGCGCGACACCAACCTTCATAACTCGCCTGAGATTCGTCCTGCACCGATTCATTGTGCTTGCCCGCAACGACTAGATCCGCAGCCTCCAGCATCGCGGCGACACCCATCGGAAACAGGCGATCAAAATATAGCGATCCCACCGTGTCGTCTTCGCTTACCGGCGTTTCTTTCTGCAAAATAACTTCGCCTTCGTCGAGTCCATCATTCGGCCGGAAAATGGTAAGTCCAGTCTTGGTCTCGCCTTTGATGATCGGCCAGTTGATTGAACTCGGGCCGCGGTACTTCGGCAACAGTGAGGGGTGATACTGAATCGTGCCGTGCCTGGGGATTTTCACGAAATCCTGCGGTGCGAACTGCAGCACAAACGCCATGATGCCGATGTCAACGTCGAGCGCTTTCATGGTGTCGCGTGCTTGTCCGTCCTTGAGCGATGGAAACTGGAACAGGCGCAAGCCTTTTTCTTGTGCGGCCACACGCAGCGTGTCAGGCTTGGCACCTTCTTTTTCCGGTGCGCAAAATACGCCGGCTACTGCGTCACCACGGGCGAGAAAAGCGTCGAGGACCGATTTGCCAAAGTCCTGCTGGCCGATGATTGCGATTTTCATTTATCACCTTTGGAAATTATCAAAAATACTCGTTCGTGTTGAGCTTGTCGACGGGGAGAGGAGTCGAGAGCGAGGGTGGGCGCGGTTGTCAGAGCAAATATGCCTGTTAAGGCCCGCCAACACTAGTGTTTCTCATTTCTTCGGCGGTGCCGAAAACGCCCCGGCAGATTTCATCGCTGCCACCTTCGCATCATCGTACCCCAGCACATTTTTCAACACCTCATCGGTGTGTTCACCCAACAGCGGCGACCGCTCAATTTTCGCGGGTGAAGCCGATAGCTTGATCGGCATACCGACGTTAAACCATTTGCCGCGCTGCGGGTGATCGAGTTCGACATACATTTCGCGACCGCGCACATGTTCATCGTTAGCCAGATCTTCGGTGGACATGATCGGTCCGCAGGGCACGTTCAGCGGATTCAGGATAGCCATTACTTCGCGCTTGGTGTAAGCCGCCGCAAACTTGTTCAGCAACGTCCACATGAGTTGCTGATTCTTGCGGCGATCGGCAATGGTCGCAAACTGCGGATCTGTGACCAGTTCGGGCATCCCCAACTCGGGCCCAACGCGACCAGCCAATGCCGACCAAACCGCCTCCTGCACGACCACGTAAATCCAGTCGTTTGCACCGTGCGGTTTGCAATGAATCGCATTGCCGAGTTGACCACCCCCCGAGTCATTGCCCGCGCGCGGTACTTCGCCCATTTTCTGATACGTCGGCACCGAATATTCAGCGAGCGCCTGCCGGGTGAGCCGCTGATGATCGCGAAATTTGACACGGCAGAGATTCATGACCCCGTCCATCATGGCCACCTCGACGTACTGGCCTTCGCCGGTACGGTTTGCTTGATGGAGCGCGGCCAGCAGCCCGAT
>JBKJVA010000007.1:0-1838 GCA_046589675.1 Usitatibacteraceae bacterium | reverse complement strand
TAAACCTTTTCAAGGGATACACAAACTGTGTCGAACGCATTGAACAGCGAGCAAGTTGCCGAGTTTTTCCGTACCAATCCGGATTTTTTTGAATCCAATGTCGATGTTCTCCTGAATCTTAACGTGACGCATCCGCACGGGGGACGCACCGTATCGATTCCGGAGCGGCAACTGATCGCAACCCGCGAAAAAGTCAAACTGCTCGAAAGCAAACTTTCCGAATTGATCACGTTTGGTCAGGAAAACGACGCTCTTTCTGAAAAAATTCACCGCCTCACGCTTGGGCTGATTAACTGCGCCACGCTGGAGCAGTTAATCGACACCCTTTATCTGGATTTGCTCGATAATTTCCAGGTGCCTCATGTAGCCGTGCGCTTCTGGAATATGTCGCCGCCTGAACCGTCCACGCCGGAATTTCAGCCCATCGCTGCAGAACTTGGCCAATTCGTCGCCGCGATGACCGGGCCGTACTGTGGCAGCCACCCTGTCTATGAGACCAATCTCTGGTTTGGCGAGCACGCACCGCATTTAAAATCCTATGCCTTGATTCCCTTGAAAAATGACGAACCTTTCGGGCTGCTGCTGCTTGCATCGGAAAATGCAGAGCGCTTCTACGCCGACATGGGCACAGTGTTCTTGACGCGTATTGGCGAAGTTTTTGCGCATTGCGCGGCGCGGCACATCAGTCTGGCTCCTGCGCCGCCGAGCGAGTAGTGTCGCAGGAGCGCGCCTGTGAACGCCGCCATTGATCGTTACCTCTCGTTTATCAGGCACGAGCGCAGGCTATCGCCATTGACCGTCAAACATTACCGGCGCGATCTCGCCTTGCTGGAAACGCTAATAAATGACCGTGCCCGCAACACGCGCGGTGGGGCCAGTCACTCCCTCGTCGAACTCACAGAAGCCGAGATCCGTCGCTTCGCCGCCACGCTGCATGGTCGCGGGCTTGCAGCGCGCTCGTTGGCAAGGGTGTTGTCAGGCTGGCGAGGCTTTTTTGCTTTTGCGGTACGGACCAGACTGGCAAATGCAAACCCGGTTGATGGCGTGCGTCCACCTAAAGCGGCCAAGAGGCTCCCCGAGACATTGTCGCCCGATGAGGCAGTGCGGTTGGTCAGCTTCTCTGACGACACGCCCGGCGGCATTCGCGACCGCGCGGTCTTCGAGTTGCTCTATTCGTCCGGACTGCGTGTCTCTGAAGTGACTAACCTCGATCTGGGCGCAGTTGATTTTTCGGCACACGAAGTGCGCGTCACGGGCAAGGGCGACAAAACACGCATTGTGCCGGTCGGCGAACCCGCGATCAATGCATTGGTGCGATGGCTCGATACGAGACGGCTGCTGAAAGGCCATGAAACATCCGCCCTATTTCTGGGCCAACGCGGCAAGCGACTCTCCCCTCGGGTGGTACAGTGCAAGATCAAGATTTGGGCGACACGACAAGGCTTGACGGTCGACCCACACCCGCACATGTTGCGGCATTCGTTCGCTTCGCATGTGTTGCAATCATCCAGTGATTTGCGCGCAGTACAGGAAATGCTGGGCCATGCGAGCATTGCCTCCACGCAGGTTTATACGCATCTGGACTTCCAGCATCTGGCGAAGGTGTACGACACCGCGCATCCACGGGCCAAGCGCAAACCTGCTAAAGCCAGCAAAGACAAGAAACAGTGAAAAAGCTATTGCGCATCAGTTTTTGGACTTTGCTCGCCATGATCAGCATAGTCGTAGCATTGGTCCTCGTGGTGGTTTTTGCCATGAGAGCCAGCCTTCCCCAACTTGACGGCGTGATTTCCGTTACAGGTTTTACTTCATCGGTCATCGCAACACGCGACCACCAA
>JBKJVA010000304.1:0-2950 GCA_046589675.1 Usitatibacteraceae bacterium | reverse complement strand
ACTTCATGAAGGACGCGTCCAAGCGGGTGTTGCCGCCAACCGTTCAGAACGATTTGTCCGGGCAGTCACGTGAATTTCGCGATTCATCTGGCAGCATTTATCTCACCTTCGTGCTTGCCCTTGCATTCATTTATCTTGTCTTGTCCGCGCAGTTCGAGAGTTTCGTCGATCCCTTCGTGATCATGCTTACTGTCCCACTCTCGATGACCGGTGCGTTGCTGGCATTGTGGCTTACTGGCGGGTCACTTAATGTTTACAGCCAGATCGGCCTCATTACGCTGGTCGGTTTGATCACCAAACATGGCATTCTGATCGTGGAATTCGCCAACCAATTGCAGGAACGCGGCATGGCGCTGCGAGAGGCCGTCATCGAATCAGCCACACTGCGGTTGCGGCCAATTCTGATGACTACCGGCGCGATGGTGCTGGGCGCCATCCCGCTGGCGCTCGCCCGCGGCGCGGGGGCCGAGTCGCGTCAGACGATCGGCTGGGTCATCGTGGGCGGCATGTCACTGGGCACCGTTCTCACATTGTTCGTGGTGCCCACGTTTTATACGATTTTCGCACGCAACCATCAGCACGACCGAGAAACTGCTGAAAGCCAAATGCGCGATAGCGTAGTTGGGCCGAACCATGCTGCGGCACCTGTAGCTGGCGACTGATTATATAAAACGCTAGCACTGGTGCGGCTTCACAGCCTTTTTGGGCAGGGAAGCCGCGCGAATACTAGGGTTTCCTCTGCACTCAGCTACCAAAACTCAAAAGCGGGCAACCTCCGGACTGCGATAGAAATTGAGCACTTTTGGCACATAGGCCATCGTTTCGGGATAGGGCGGTATACGATTACCGGCGCGAATCACGGCATTCTCACCGGCGTTGTAGCCGGCCAGCGCTAATTCAACATTGCCGTTAAACATCTTTAGCAGATCGCGCAAATAGCGCGTTCCACCTGAAATGTTTTGGGTTGGATCGTAGCTGTTAATAACGCCGTAACGTTGCGCGGTTGCCGGGATAAGTTGCATCAACCCGACCGCACCCTTGGACGAGATGGCGTGCTCGTTGTAGCCTGACTCTGCGCGAATCACCGCGTGAACCAACTTGGCATCCAGACCATTGAGTCGCGCGGCGTTGGCGATAATCGGCACCAGCTTCTCAATATCGACCACTCGGGGACCGACCGGAGACCACGCATTCGGACGCAATAGTGGCGAGGTTGGAATTTTGTAAACCAGTTTGTAGCGTTTGTCCAAATGCGGCAGATTGGAAAAATGGGTAATGCCTTGCTCATCTTTAAACGCATAAATGTTGGCAGCTACGTCGCTCGGCGCGAGCCATGCAGCGGCCGCAAGGCAGGAAACTGCCAAGCGCCCACGTACTACACATTGCGTTATTGAATAATTCATGTGATTTCTTAGAAACCAGGGTAACACTATTGAATTCTATAACCATTTTATGAAGTCCGGCGACAATTCGCCAACGGTGCGTGCTTCATAAATTACCAATGATCAGGTAATCTACCCACCATGGAGCAGCCATTAACGCATGATTCGGTAAGCAGCGCTACGCCGCGCATCCGCAAAATCGAACTCCCCTGGTTGATTTTGGCCGCACTGCTGCTCTCAACCTTGCTCGCAGCGTTCCAGAGTTCGCGCCAATTACGCGCGGATACTGACGCACGCTTTGCTGAAATTGCGCAAGGTGAACAGCGCACGTTTATACGCCATCTGCATGACGTCGAAAAACTGATGGCCAGCGCGAAAGCATTCGAAAAAGCGCTGCCAAATCAAAGCCAATCAGCATGGGATACGTTCCTCGGGGCCAACATGCGCGATGGCAGCACCTATGCGGGTTTGGTCGCTCTACAGATCGTCCCCGGCGCTAATTTGCTTGGCGACACCAGGCCGATCACGAGTCTTCTCGCGCAATCGGTGACCATCGATGAAGTGCCGATGTGGCCGACATCGCCACCGCTAGTGGAAGCGATCAGTCGCGCCGCATTGACGAAATCGCTTGTCATGTCGCGTCCACTCGCTACAAGATTGCCCCCCTCTTCAGACTACATTGCGATGGTGTTGCCACTGGGCCCAGAGCCAACGACCAAACGACCATTAGCCGCGATCCCGCAATCAATGGGCTCGGTCGTTGCGATTATCGATCTGGCTGCCATCATTTCGAGCATGGAACGCGAGCCGGCCTATCCGCTCCTTCTCGAACTTTTCGTTGGTCAGGAGCGCGTATTCCCTGCGCACGAAGCTGCGTCGGCTAATGGTATGCGTGCCGACATGAGCGCCGAACTTCCCATCGAATTTGGCCAGCAAACGCTGCGTCTAAAAGTATCATCGACGCCACAGCTTGAAAAAACACTGCGCAACGATTTGCCGCGCACCATACTGATCATCGGCGTCTTTGGCACCATGCTGCTTGGCGCATTGGTGTTGCTTCTTACCCGTTTGCGCGAGCAGGCAGAATCACTGGCCGCGAGCATGACCCAAAAATTACAGGATCAAACCCGCTTCACTGAGGAATTGATCGAATTCAATCCAAATCCGATTTTCAGAAAAGACGTCGCCGGAAAATTTGTCGCCGTAAACCAGGCTTGGGAGCAACTAAGTGGCCGCAGCCGGAAGGATGTCCTTGGTAAAACTAATCGGGATTTCCAAAGGCCTGAAGTTTCTGCCCAGAATGAAATACAGGACATAACGTTACTGGAATCGGAATCGGGGTACGACGCTTCCGAAGTTTTCATAACCAATGCCGATGGCCGACAGTTCGAAACCATAATCGCCAAAAAGATCTTGAGGCGAGCTGACGGTACGGTAGATGGCATGATCGGCACCATCACGGATGTCACATTGATCAAAAAACTCGAGCGTGAGCTAGGACGCCAACGCGAACAACTTGATCTTGTGATCCGCTCGTCGCAGCAGGGAATTTGGGACATCGACCTTGC
>JBKJVA010000062.1:0-3464 GCA_046589675.1 Usitatibacteraceae bacterium | reverse complement strand
TCGCTGACAGACTCGACGACGAAACTCAGTGGAATAGTGAAACGGCATGTCTACCTCCAGGTGGTACACGACCAAACTCCCACATAAGCGGACCAAATTTTAGGGACCAGGTCAACTTTCTTAGAGAGTCACGGTTTCTTTTTCTTTATCTTTGCATGTTAGTGCAAACCCTGTCGGCGTTAAGCCTCTATGGCTGCCGTGTGGGCGGATCGTGTTATAAACGGTACGCCAATCTTTTGTAACTACTCGTGCTTCGAGTAGCGAATCGAATAGTTCAAGGTTAAGAACCTCGTCTCGGAACCTGCCGTTGAATGATTCGATGTATGCGTTTTGCCAAGGTGAACCGGGTTCAATGAAATTCGTGTTCGTTGCTTTATCTGCACACCATTTCGTTACTGCATTGACCTGCCCTACGGTTTGGTTACCTAGAAATGGTGAAGATTGGGTTCTACTGAAAGGCTGTTCACTATGCCGCGCCCACCGCGATTGAGCACGTGGGTGTAGATCATGGTGGTGCTCACGTCGGAGTGGCCGAGCAGTTCCTGGACGGTGCGGATGTCGTAGCCGCTCTGCAACAGATGCGTGGCGAAGGAATGGCGCAAACTGTGCGGCGTCGCCGGTTTGGCGATTTGCGCATCGTGCACCGCCTGTTTCATCGCACGCTGGATGCCTTTCTCGTCCACGTGGTGCCAGCGCGTCGTGTCGGAGCGTGGATCCTGCGAAAATTTGGCGAACGGAAAAATATACTGCCAGCCCCACTCGCGCCCGGCGTTCGGGCAACATCGTCACCCGGTATTTGGCGCCCTTGCCCTCGCGCACAATGATCCCGTGCCGCGTAAACTCCACGTCCTTCACTAGTATCCGCACCGCTTCCATCCGCCGCAGACCGGCGCCGTACAACAGGCTGGCAATCAGCCAACGGGTCCCCGACAGCCGCTTTAGCACCGCCTGCACCTCGGCGACCGTCAGCACCACCGGCAGGCGCGTAGGCGTCTTGGCCTGCGTCACCTTGTCCAACCACGGCAGCGCCTGCTCCAGAACCTCGCGGTACAGAAACAGCAGCGCGCTCTTAGCCTGATTCTGCGTAAAGGCCGACACCTTCCCCTTGACCGCAAGGTGAGTCAGAAACGCCTCAACTTCCCGCTCACCCACGTCCTTCGGACGACGCTAGCCATGAAACCAAATGAAGCGTTTAACCCAGTCCACATAGGCATGATCAATGCGGATGCTGTAATGTTTCACGCGCAGCCGATCACGCACTTGATCGAGCAGTTTGAGCGCGCTATACTATAACGGTGTCATTCCACCCGGAATTTCGGGTGTCTACTTTTAGTTGGGTATCAATCTCTCAGGGAGTGTGAAAATGAATGTACAACTCGATCCGACCCACATTATGCAAACAGCAACCGCCTTTTGGGCTTCCAAGGTGCTGCTCACCGCAGTCGAACTGGACTTGTTTACCACACTGGGTGGCGGGTCGATGACAGCGCCGCAACTGGGTGATGCACTTGGGCTTCATCCGCGCGGCACCTACGATTTCTTTGATGCGCTGGTGGCATTGAAATTTCTCAACCGTAACGGCGATGGGCCGCAAGGCCAGTACAAAAACACGCCTGAAACGGGGGCTTACCTGAATAAAACGAGTCCAGCCTACATTGGTGGATTGCCCGAGATGTTGAACGCCCGTCTCTTTGGATTCTGGAATGGTCTGGGTACCGCGCTAAAGACTGGGAAACCACAAAACGAGATCAAGCACACGGGCAAACCCATGTTCGAGGAACTCTACGCAAACGAGGCCAGACTTGGCCAGTTCCTCGAAGCAATGACGGGTTTCCAAGCCGCTAACTTCATGCTATTGGCTGAGAAGTTCGACTTCTCCAAATACAAGACGGTGAGCGATATCGGCGGTGCGCTGGCCTTGTTGTCGCGCATCGTTGGCGAGCGCCACAGGCATCTGACCTTTACCACCTTCGACCTGCCGCCGGTGCTGCCGCACGCTCAGAAGCACATCGAGGCAGCCGGCATGAGTGATCGTATTGCGGTGGCGTCAGGTGATTTTTTTAATGATGAGCTACCCAAAGCCGATGTCGTGACCATGGGTAATATCCTGCACGACTGGAATCTGGAGAAAAAGAAGATTCTCATCAAGAAGGCATACGATGCGCTGTCCGATGGCGGCGCATTCATTGCCATCGAAAATCTGATCGACGATGCGCGCCGGGAAAATGCATTTGGCCTGTTAATGTCGCTCAATATGCTCATCGAATTTGGTGACGCCTTCGATTACACAGGGGAAAATTTCCAAGAGTGGTGTAGTGAGGCCGGTTTCAAGCGTTTCGAATTTATCCATCTGGCCGGTCCGACGAGTGCGGCCATTGCGTACAAGTAACTTTCGCTAGGGCGGGTAAGAGATTGTTGCCCAACAAGGCGCTCCAGCGGACGGGTCACTCGCTGCGCTCGCGCCCCGCCGCTGAGCTTGGACGTTCGGCCCCATTTGCGTGTATCTGTAGCGCTTGACAATGGTATCCCATGGGATACACTGTACCGATGCGCATAAAGACGACCGAGGTCTACCGGGAGTGGATAAACGGTCTCAAATACGGCATGGCTCGCGCCCGCATTCAGGTGCGAGTTGATCGGCTTGTGCATGGGAACCCTGGGAAGTATCGCCATCTCACTGATGGCGTTTCCGAGTTGAAGATTGACTTCGGCCCCGGATATCGCGTGTACTACACCGAAAGAGATGGGGAACTCATCGTACTTCTGGCTGGGGGCGATAAGTCCACACAAAAGCAAGACATCAAGGAAGCTATCGCGCTTGCCAACAACCTGTAGGAGTATTCGATATGCCAAAGACTGTGACGAAAGCATCCGCCAAGACAAAGACCGTTGCCTACGATGTGGCGGCACAACTTCGTACGCCTGAAGAGATGGCTGCGTACCTCGACGCGTGGCTGACCGAGGCGCCTGATGACGCATCAGGCATTGCTCGTGCGCTGGGTGACATCGCTCGCGCCAAAGGGATGTCACAGGTCGCCAGAGATGCTGGCCTTAGTCGGGAGAGTCTGTACAAGGCGCTCGGCGAGGACGGCAATCCGAGCTTTGCCACCATTCTCAAAGTGGCGCGCGCACTTGGCGTGCGTTTGCACGCAGAGGCCGCCTGAAGCGTGGGCCAATTGGGCCGAACATTTCGTTCCACGGGACTGCCTACGGCAGCCCGTGAACTCAGCCGTTAGGCTGGCAGGTCCGGGGCCACTGCCAACGCTGACCGATGTTCTGATGGCCTCGATAGGTAGTTTTTTCAATCAATTAAAGGAGAACAAAATGAAAGCATTTCAACTTGCCGCGGTATCCACCGCGTTTGCATTTGCCTCGCTTCTTGCGCCGGCAGCATGGGCACAAAGCCCTGCTGACCACATGATGGTTGTGCCCAAGGATCTTAAATGGGCGGATGTTCCGTCGGT
>JBKJVA010000011.1:0-3637 GCA_046589675.1 Usitatibacteraceae bacterium | reverse complement strand
CGCAGGAATCGAAAGCGATGCCGTTGCCGGGACAGGCAAACGACCACTCAACGCTCTCTCCAATGCCTTCACAAAAAGCCGCCCCTACGGGACGCTAAAAAATTACTGTTGCCGCCTAGATGCGTTGATCTCGCACGACACACGTATTACTGGCCCCGGTTTATGCTCGCCAACCATCCCTTTGCAATTGGGGGCGGGAATTAAAGTCTTTCTCCGTCCGCGGTAGACGTGATGCTACCTGACGCCAACATCACGAATAACCAGATCGCTCCCGCAATTGATGTATTGCATGCAAATGTCACTTGACAAAGATGCGGGGGTCGCGCGCGCCTATGCCTATGTTCGCGTATAACGCGCGCGCTTTCTACACATGCTGCCGCACAAGGTTAGCGCCCGCACGTAGGAGGCAGACTACATCCGGAACCGCGCAACGCCGATACGCGGATAAGGCAGGAGCCATGATCATGGAGCTGTATAAATTATAAGAGAACGCGATGAAAACACCACGCTGTCACCTCCCGGATTTACGTCAAAACCAGTTGCTAGCCACGCTTCCCTGCGGCGACCGGGATCGATTACGGAGTGACATGGATATCGTTCATTTGCCGCGCGGCATGGTGCTTTGCGAATCGGGCAAGACGCCGACGTTTGTATATTTTCCAACCACGTCCATCGTTTCGCTACTGCACATCACCCCAAATGGTGAAACGTCGGAGATCGCGGTGGTGGGCAACGAAGGCTTGGTTGGTATGTCGCTGTTCACGGGTGGCAACGCCTCTCCAGAGCAAACCAAAGTCCAGACTGCTGGTGAGGCCTACCGGCTCAGTGCAAATGAGGCAAAACTTGCAGTTAATCGCGGCGGCTCCGTACTGAGCATGCTGCTGCATTATGCCCAGACACTGCTGGCACAAATGGCGCAAACAGCGACATATATACGTCACCATTCTCTGGAGCAGCAAATGTGCCGCCGCCTGCTGCTGGCATTGGATCGACTGCCATCCGACGAAATGGAAATGACCCATGAGGCACTCGGTGACCTGTTGGGTGTGCGCCGTGAAAGTGTCACCAACGTGGCCGTCAAGCTTCAACAAGCCGGCGTAATCCGCTACAGTCGTGGTCATATCGCCGTCCTCGACCGTGAGCGGCTCGAACAGCACGCTTGTGTGGTGTACGTGAGTGCCGAGAAGGCCCGCAGTCGGGTGCTGCCAATGCTTCGTGCTGCATAATTTGGTAATTTGTTTGTGGCGCACGATCCGCTGTCATCGTACAAAGCAAAACGCAACTTTTCACAGACGCCGGAACCTGTAGACGGGGGTGCAGTCAGCGCAGTTGGGTTGCGCTTTGTCATCCAGAAACATTGGGCCAGCCATCTGCACTACGATTTTCGTCTGGAATTGGACGGGACGATGAAAAGTTGGGCGGTGCCGAAAGGACCAAGTTTTGATTCCAAAGACAAACGCCTGGCTGTCCAAGTCGAGGACCATCCCATTGCCTATAGCACCTTCGAGGGGAAGATCCCTGATAAACAATACGGTGCGGGAAAGGTAATAATCTGGGACAGCGGCACCTGGTACCCGATCGGTGACGCACGCAAAGGTTACCGCGATGGCGATTTAAAATTTGAATTGCGCGGCCACAAGTTGCACGGCAAGTGGGTGCTGGTGCGTATGAAGGGTAACAGCGAAAAGCAGGCACCGTGGCTGCTCATAAAAGAAAAAGACCAGTTCATGCGCCCTGCAGCTGAGTTCAGCGTGGTTGATGAACATCCGGATAGCGTGAAGCGACAGTCGGTAACATCCCGTAAAGACTTGAAAAAGGCAGCCCACGAAGGCTACGCTTTGCCGGCCGGGGCTATCAAGTCAGCCCTGCCTGCAACCCTCGCTCCGCAGCTCGCAACGCTGATCGATGCGCCTCCGCCAGGGCCAGACGATTGGGTGTACGAAATCAAATTTGATGGTTATCGACTGTTAACCCGGATAGAAGGCGCAGGCATTAAATTGTTCACGCGCAATGGCAATGATTGGACCCCCAAGCTCCTGCCACTACACAAGACAATCACCAGATTGAAACTGCCTTCCGGCTGGTACGACGGTGAAATCGTCGTGCCCAATGCAGATGGTTTGCCGGATTTCGGTGCCCTTCAACAGTCATTTGATGCATCCACAACCAACGATATTATTTTGTATTTGTTCGACCTTCCCTACTTCGACGGATACGATATGCGTGCCGCCACACTTGAGTCACGCCGCGCGGTTCTGCAACGTACGCTCCAACAAGCCCCATCGGAGCAAGTACGCTTCAGCGCCGCCTTCGACGCGCCACCGGCAAGCGTGATTGCGTCCGCGTGCAAGCTCGGGTTGGAAGGAGTGATTGCGAAGCGCCGCGATGCCCCCTATGTGTCCCGGCGGTCGTCAACCTGGGTCAAGCTCAAGTGCAGCCAGCGACAGGAGTTTGTCATCGGCGGCTACACCGAGCCCCAGGGCACGCGCATCGGTATCGGCGCGCTGCTGCTCGGTGCGCACAACGACAAGGGCGCGCTACTGTATGCGGGTAAAGTAGGCACCGGCTTCAGTGGACGCACGCTGGACATGCTCAAAACCCGACTCGACGCGCTGCAAAGCCGCAACAATCCATTTTCAAAATCATCCGTTATTGCAGGCAAGTCGCACTGGGTAACGCCGACGCTGGTGGCAGAAGTCTCGTTTGGAGAATGGACGCGCAGTGGCCACATTCGCCACGCAGTTTTCCACGGGTTGCAAACCAACAAAGATGCAAAGCTGATCGTGCGTGAGCAGGCCGCGAAAGCAGA
This sequence comes from Usitatibacteraceae bacterium, assembly GCA_046589675.1. Classification (GTDB taxonomy): domain Bacteria; phylum Pseudomonadota; class Gammaproteobacteria; order Burkholderiales; family Usitatibacteraceae; genus UKL13-2. The sequence continues at coordinate 828 of JBKJVA010000011.1, read as the reverse complement.
AACGACCGACAAGGACACCGCTACTACCGAAAAAAAATCACTCGCATTGTCCGCGCGCACCCGCATTACCAATCCCGACCGGGTGATCGATGCAAGTACCGGTATAACCAAGATTGAGTTGGTTCGCTACTATGGCCTGGTTGGCGACCTGATGATGGAACACCTTAAAGGACGCCCGGTGTCGCTGCTGCGCGCACCCAGTGGTGTGGGTGGTGCATTGTTCTTCCAGAAGCACGCCGAGACCGAAAAACTCCCCGGTATCAAGCAACTCGATCCTGCGCTCGACCGCGATCATCCGCCGCTGCTCGAAGTGGCGGCCAAACAAGGGCTGCAGTCGGCGGCACAATGGAACGTCGTCGAATTCCATACCGTTAATGCGACCTCGAAATCTTTTGCACGCCCGGATCGCATGGTGTTTGATCTCGATCCGGGAGAGGGTGTGCGGTGGGCGCAGTTGCAGGAGGCTGTAGAGCTCATGCACGCTTTTCTAACCCAGCTAGGGCTCCCGGCGTTCTTGAAGACCAGTGGCGGCAAAGGTCTGCATGTGGTGGTGCCGCTGCGTAAAGTACACGACTGGGATACAGTCAAAGGGTTTTCACAGGCCATCGTCTTGCATCTGGCCAAAACCATCCCGCAGCGCTTCGTGGCGAAAAGCGGCCCCAGCAATCGAATTGGCAAGATCTTTATCGACTATCTGCGCAATGCCACCGGTGCGACCACCGTCTGCGCATGGTCCGTACGCGCCCGTCCGGGCCTGGGCATTTCAGTGCCGGTCGACTGGGGCGAACTGAAGTCGCTGACGAGCGCCGGCCATTGGAGCGTGCGAAC
>JBKJVA010000180.1:0-13012 GCA_046589675.1 Usitatibacteraceae bacterium | reverse complement strand
GTAGCCGTGACCAATCGAAACCTGATTCCGCCGTGAACACCTCGCGCTCCGTGTACCCCGCCAATCGCGCCCGGTCGCGTAGCGCGTCCGCAGTTTCCAGCGCCGCAAGCGGTTCGGTACCGTGGATCACGTAGAGCGTGCCCAGAGATTTTGGCGGGCGTTCCAGGAATTGTTCTGCGGACAGGCGCATCGGACGTTGGCATTAAGGGATCAGGTTAGGCACGGCACCACTCGGAGCACCCCGCAAAAGTAGCGCGCGGATGCCAAATTCAAGCGCGCTGGCCGTTTACCAACCGTTCATCGGCAAGGGCACCGTGACAATAGATGCCAATTGTACCCCCCCAAGCATGGGTCTAGGGTGCCGCAGCAACGGTGGTGCTGCCCGGGAAAACGGGTGTTTCCCCGGCTTTTTTATCAATTGTTGACAGACTTCGAGCAATATTGAGTCCTAATGCACAGTTTTTGCGCCTGAGTTAGTCTATATTGCTGACTTCGCCTTCGCTTAATACCTTAATTAGCAGCGCTAATTTCCCTACTTTCCAATACGAGGAGTTTTATATGAATAAGTTTTTGATGTCCGCTGCCATGGCAGCCATGTTTGGCGCGATGATTCCTGCAGCACAGGCTGCTACCGTAAATAGTGGTTTCGCCGTAAGAGTTAACCTGACGGCGGTATGTACCGCCACAACGGTGGGCACACCGGCAGTCGACTTCGGCGTGTATACCGCTTTTACGGGACCGGCCACTGCTGCACCTACTGCTGCCGTCACGTTCAATTGCACGCGTGGTCTTGCTGCGCCAACCGTTGCATTTGATACGGGTACTGGCTATGGCGTTATTGCCGGACTCAACTACAATCTTACCGCGTCTGCTCCAGTCATCGCTGCGGGTGCAGCAGCCACCGCTGTCTTAGGAGGCACGGGTGCGGCCGACGGTTACACTTATACCATCACAGGCTCTATGGCTGCTGGACAGGCTGGCGCGTGTGTGGGCACAACGGCTACCGCGTGCGCAGGGGTACAATCGCAGGCACGTACTCTCATCGTCACTTATTGATTTAAGTTTCGGTCCGAGAAAAGCGTTGTTCCATGGGGCCGTCGTTGCGTCAAGCCGAGATGACAAGGCCAGCAATTAAATTCCCTGCAACCATTGCCAAAGCATTTGCCTTGGCAATGGTGCTTGGTTTCTGTCCGCTTGTCGGCTATGCGTCGCAAGTCAGCGCTGCGCTTAACCTCAAGGTGAACCTGCAAACGAATACCAATACGGATGCGGTACTTTGTCGCAACACCTCTGGAGTCAATGCATATGGTGCCAATGCAACGGTCATCTGCTCCACCAGTGCGTTTGTGGATATTTCGCCGGGCAGTACCCGCGTACCTTTGCTGCCGATGCATGGCGGCGCGTTCCGTTTTGTGACCCAGGTCTTTTGGAACGGTGAGCTGGTTGATACGGTGGACAGCGACCCCAGTTCCGGTACATTTACCACATGGCGGGTGGTCAATCTGACGAATCGAAATTTCCTTGAAATGACAGTGGGCTGGTAACGATTTTGACGAGACTCGAAAAAACAATGCGCAATCGTGTGAGAAAACTCCTACGGTGTGGACTTTTTGGCGTTTTGTCAGCCAGTCTGTTTGCAGGGCCGGGTGTCGCGTGGGCCGGTCAGTTTTCTGTCACCCCCGTACGCATTTACATGGTACCGAAAGACCGCGCGACTGCCGTGACCATCACCAACGAAAGCGACGCAGAGTTGGTGATGCAGGCCGATATCTATTTGTGGAAACAAAAGCCCGGCGGCGAAGATGAACTTACGCTCAGTGAAGATCTGTTTTTGTCGCCACCCATTATCAAGCTGGCACCAAAGACACGCCAAGTTGTGCGTCTGGCGATGTTGCGGCCACCGAAGTCCGGTCCGCAGTTGACGTACCGTTTGATCGTGCGAGAGATCCCGGAGGCCTTGCCGGCAGACAAGCCGATACAGGTTCAGATAGCGTTGGCGTTCTCCTTGCCAGTGTTTATTACACCGTCAGCCGCCAAACGTGAGCTTGGCTGTGTGGTGGAAAGAACCGCAGCAGACGCTGCGCGCATCGATTGTGAAAACTCCGGTAACGCCTACGCACATCCGCGCGAGTTTGTGCTAACCGGGGCCAAAGGGGAAAAGCTGGCCAGCCGCGATACGGGTGGTTACATCCTGCCCGGCATCAAACGCAGCTTCGAGCTGAAACTAGCGCAAGGCAATATTCCCGGCGGCAAAGCCAAACTGGCTGCCATGTTCGATGACGGTTCTAGCCAGACGTACGATGTGACTGTTACCGACTAGGGCCGATGTGGACAAAGTAATCCACCGGCGTCTGGCTCCGGCAGCGCTATGCATTTGGGCTTTCTCTGCCGTGAGTCAGAGCGCAGCGGCAACAATCCCGGCGAGTGCTGCTGCGCAACCTGCTGCTCCCAGGGAGATTGGCGTGACGACTCCCTCGACTTCCACTAAAAAACCGATTGCTGGTCGCGACACTGTAGCAGCGTTCCTCGCGGGTACTGAGCGCGTGTTACCCATGGAGGTTACCGTCAACAGTACCAAAAGTGGCACTTGGCTGTTCCTGGAACGCGCTGGTGTGCTTTACGCACCGCGGGAGGCCTTCGAAGAATGGCGGGTGGAATTGAATCCGTCAGCCGCAACGATCGACTTCAAGGGCCAGCCATACTCACCGCTGTCGGCCGTGCCGGGCTTCAGGTCGAAGGTCAACTTTGCCAATCAGTCGGTGGATTTGTTCTTCTCGCCGGAAGCCTTTTCGACACTGCGTATGACCACGGAGCTTTCGAAACGACCCGTGGTGAGTCCAGTGTTGCCGAGCGTTTTCCTGAATTACGACTTGAACTATGCTGCATCGGCGTTTCGCAATGCGGGGTCAATTAACGACTTGGGGCTGTTGACGGAACTCGGTGTATCCGGTGCCTGGGGGGTGCTCACCAGCAGCCAGGCGGGTCGAAATTTGATCGCTAACGATGCCTTGGGCCAGCCACGCCAATGGCTCCGGCTCGAAACTACGTTCACCAAAGACTTCCCCGATGAAAACCGCACCCTTCGCGTGGGCGACACCACCACGCGTGCCGGCATGTGGGGGCGCAACGCTTACTTTGGCGGCATCCAGTTCGGCAGTAACTTCGCACTAACACCGGGCTTCATCCGCCAGCCGCTGCCGGTATTGGCTGGACTATCGGCAGCACCTTCGACGGTCGAGTTGTACGTGAACGATGTATTACGGCAAGTCTCGAATGTGCCTACTGGCCCGTTCTCAATTGACAGTTTTCCGGTAATGTCTGGCAGCGGCGAGACCCGACTGGTGGTGCGTGACATTCTCGGTCGCGAAACGGTAATTGTGCAATCGTTCCTGACCAATGCTCAGATGCTGTCGACAGGGCTTAACGACTGGAGCGTCGAAGCGGGCACCCTGCGCCGCGATCTTGGCACCGCCAGCAATCACTATGGGGCCGGCTTTGCCAGCGGCACCTGGAGTCGCGGCATCAACAACAGCCTGACGCTGGAAGGCCGCGCCGAACTGACGCGCCGGTTACGCAGCTTCGGGCTGGGCGTGGTGACTGCGCTGCCGGCACGATTTCTGGGCAGGGCTGCGCTCGCCGCCAGCCACGAGGAGAATGTGGGTAACGGTGGCTTCTGGCTGCTGGGTGCCGAGCGGCAGGGGCTGCGCACCAGTGCGTCGTTCGAAGTGCGCGGCGCATCGCAAAACTTCCGCCAACTGGGATTGGATTCCGCAGTTAAGCCTGTCAAGCTGCAACTGGCGGCCAATTGGAGTACATCCCTCGACAATGGAAATTCCTTCGGGGTGGGTTTGGCCAGCATTTCGCAGTTCGACGATAGCCGCGTATCGACGATATCCGGCAACTTTTCCATGCGACTCGGCGAACGCAGCAGTCTCAACCTGTCGGCGAGTCGTGCCATCGCCGGCGCCAATGGCAGCGCGGTCGGCCTGAACGTGACGATGCCGCTAAGCAACAACCGGGTGGTCAGCGCCTCAATCAACCATCAGAACGGAAGTAACAATTTTTATGCATCAGCCACCCAGAATCCGGGGCCGGACAGCAATCTCGGTTGGCGGGTATTGGCCGGGCACCAGCAAGATCAGGCACGCGCGGAAGCAGGCACCTATTACCTGGGACGCTACGGCACGGCGACCGGTGATGTGAGTGTCTCCCGAGACCAGAAAGCGTTGCGACTCGGTGCAACCGGCGGGTTAGTACTCACTGACGGTCACCTGTTCGTCACCCGCCGCGTGGACGAAAGTTTTGCCGTCGCCGAAGTGGCGGGCTATGCAAATGTCGGTATCGGTATTGGCAGCAACATGCTTACACAGACAGACACCAACGGGATTGCTTTGATTCCACGTCTGATTCCGTACCAAAACAATTCGCTGCGCCTCGACCCCAAAGAATTGCCGATCAATGCGGAAATAGATTCGATCGAACTCACCGTCGTGCCTGCCTGGCGCAGCGCGGTCAAGGCCACGTTTCCGGTTCGAAGCGGCCGCGGCGCGCTGCTAAAAATCGTCCTTGACGACGGCGATGTCGCGCCTGCGGGTGCAATAGTGGGAATCGATGGCGACAAGCAGGAGTTCTATGTGGCGCGGCGCGGCGAAGCCTTTGTCACGGGGCTGCAACCAGCCAATCGGCTGACCCTGCAATGGAATAATCAGAAATGCAACTTTGACGTTAAGTTCGATTCCAATTCACCAGATGAAATCGCCCGGGTGGGACCATTGCTGTGCAAAGGAGTAAAACGATGAAACCACTTTTCAGTCGCATCCTGCTCGGGGCAACGCTGGTGTTCGCCACCTCATGGGCACACGCAGCCATCACCTGCACTTCGATCACGTCAACGGGATTCTCCACTTCGTTTTCCGGTACGGTGCCGCCTAACAACATCACGCCAGCATCCTTCACAGTCACATGCAACCGCAATCTGGCGACCGACCCCACAACCTTGACTTACTCGGTGGGGGCCAACAACGGGCTGAATCCGTCAGGTCCGAATAACCAGGCTGCTCTTGGAACCAACCGCCTCCTGTACGACGCATACAAAACCTCTGCTTGCAGCGGCAAGTGGAAAGTTGGGGGGGGTAACGAAATCACCGACAGCATGACTCTGAGCGGGTTCACGGCGACCGCGAAACAAACCAATTACTGGGGTTGCATTGTTCTCAGTCAGACGCTGGCGACCGGGACCTACACCGACACCGTAACGATGACTCTCAGCTATCCCGGTGGCAGCAACCTGACCAGTACCTTTCCGGTAAATATTTCGGCCCCCTCGGTATGCACGATCACCACCGCGCCGGGCACACTCACGTTCACCTATACCGCATTTGGCGCAGGCCAGACCGCGAGCACGTCATTTCAACCCAATTGCACGATCTATCTGGCCTATTCCATAGCGCTTAGCGACACCAGTGGCGTTGTGAGCGGCCTCAATTATTCGTTGGCATTAAATACCATCAACAGTGGTGGATCGAATCCCCTTGCAAGCACCGGCACCGGAGCGGCCCAGACGTTTTTCATCAATGGCAACATGGCAGCGGGACAGGCGGGCACCTGCGCCACCGGTACTTGCAGCGCGACCAACACCCATACACTCACTATCACCTATTGATACCGGCTCGGCCTCGTATCCATCAGGTCGGTTTATCGCCGTCATCCCGCAATATTTGAGAGACGACATGGGTATCGATGCCGATGTGGCGGTAGCATAACGTTCATTGTGTGCGACACCGTACAGACGACCCCGCGAAATAGGCGGATGTTGACAATACGTGATGAATCAAAATCAGGCACCGATTCGACCGGTGCCTGCGGGCAGTCCAATCACTTCGGCCTTCGACCATGACGCTAGAATTCAGCAATAGCGGAGTCGATCTCGGATTCAGCTCATCCTGCGAGCGGAGACCATCGCAACCATATTGGGCAGATCTGCGCTGCGGTGCCAACTTTGCATAGTAGAGAAATGCGCGCAGCAATTTCTCTGGGTCCAAGTTGCGGACTAAGGTATTTCGCCCATCCTGCACCTTTAATCCCTGATGGATGCCTGGTCCCGTTTCACCCTAGTCTTGACTCGCCAGCAATTGCTCCAGCAGATGGTAACCATGGTACCCGAAGGGTATGGCCAACTGCCTTCACCGTAGTTGAGTCAATTGTGCTTGCATCAGAAAAATATATGAAATCCACCCGAGCTCCCCTCATGAATGTAGCGAGCAAAGCCCCCACTGGCATCGTCGGCCTGGACGAGATCACCGGTGGAGGTTTGCCACGAGGACGTACCACGCTGCTGCTGGGCGGACCGGGTTCAGGCAAAACCATACTCTCGCTGCAATTCCTTGTGCATGGTATCAAAGTGTGCAAGGAGCCCGCCATCTTTGTCGCATTCGAGGAAACTTCGACGCGCATCTTGGCCAATGCCGAGAGCTTCGGCTGGAACTTGGTGGGGTTGTGCGGACAGAAAAAGCTGTACTTTCTCGACGCCCAGCCGACGCCCGATCTGGTGCAGTCGGGCAACTTCGATCTCAACGGAATGCTCGCGGCGCTGGAGGCACAGGCCAAGGACATGAAGGCGCGCCGCATCGTGTTCGATGCCCTCGACATCGTATTGGCGCTGCTTCCCGACCATGCCGCAAAACGTCGGGAAATATACCGGCTACATGAGTGGCTATTGGCGCACGAGTTAACAGGCATCATTACCGCGAAAGTCGGCGGGGAAGAGTCCACAGCCATCAGCCATCAGCCGTTCGGCTTCATGCAATTCATGGTGGACTGCGCCGTGATCCTCAACCATAGCGTAGTACAGGGTGTGTCGCAACGCAATCTTCGCATACAGAAGTATCGCGGCTCCAGCTTCGATGAAAATGAATCGCCGCTCCTGATCGGCACGACCGGGCTTGAAGTCGCTACCGCGCCGACGATGGGCCTGATGAACGCCAAGGTCAGTAGCGAGCGTGTTTCCAGCGGCGTGGAGCGGCTCGATACCATGCTCGGCGGTGGCTACTATCGCGGCGCCAGCGTGCTGATTACCGGCTTCCCCGGCACCGCCAAGACTACGTTAAGCGGCACATTTACCGAGGCGGCATGCCGACGCGACGAGCGTACCCTGTTCGTCAGTTTCGATTCGGACACTAACGAGGTGATCCGCGACCTGGGATCGGTGGGAATTCGGTTGGATCGTTACGTGAAAAGCGGATTATTGCGCATGGCGTCCGCTCGCAGCATCACCGGCAGTGCGGAGACTTACCTGGTGCGCATCAAGACCCTCGCCAAGGAACATGGCGCGCGATGCGTGGTGATCGATCCGGTGTCCACCTGGTCCAAATCTGGCCACGATATGCGCGCCCACAGCGTGGCGGAACGCTTGATCGACTGGTCAAAGGCCCATGGCACCACGCTGCTCTGCACCAACCTGCTCGACGAAATGTCCAGCCAGGCGGAAGGTGGCTCGCCGCTACAGATTTCCACGCTTGTCGATACCTGGATTCATCTCAACTACCTGGTCCAGGCCGGAGAGCGAAACCGCGGCTTGTCCATCATCAAGTCGCGCGGCACCGCGCATTCCAACCAGGTGCGCGAACTGGTCTTAAGCGATGCGGGTGTCACCCTGACCGACACCTACACAGCCGGCGGTGAAGTGTTGATGGGTACGCTGCGCTGGGAAAAGGAAAGCGCCGAACGTGTCGCCAATGAAGTCACCGAAGTTGCCACTAAACTCAAACGCGTCAGACTCGATGCCGAGGAGGCCGAGCTCGAGGTGCGGGTGAAATCTCTCCAGGTCGAACTCGAGGCAAAGCATGTTGAGAAGGCGTTGTTAATACACACCACCAAGAGTCGCGAAGGGGATTTGTCGCGGGAGCGCGCGCGGATGGAGGAATTACGCGGGGCCGACTCAATGACGCCGGGACGGAAGTGAGATCGCGATGAACCGCCGCACTCAGTTCAAGTTCAAGCTCTATATCGCTGGCGACGCGCCGAACTCAGCGCAGGCGCGTGCCAACCTCACCGCACTTTGCCGGGTACACCTGGCGGATCGGCATGAAATCGAAATTGTGGATGTATTTCGGCACCCGCGGCGGGCGTTGGTTGATGGCATTTTCATGACACCGACACTGGTCAGGATGACACCCACCCCGGGGTGCAAAATCGTCGGAAACCTCAGCCAGACGCAGACTGTGTTAGCGGCGCTGGGACTGGAAACAGACGCTGCATGAAGACGTGCAAATCGCCATCGACGGGAGACAACGCCAAAGAGGTGTCCGCGTTGATTGACACGCTGCACCAGACGGGGCAACGCCTGGAGGAACTGACAGCGGGCGAAGTCGACACGGTGGCAGACCGCGACGGTCGGACTTTTTTGTTGCAACGCGCCCAGGAACACTTGCGTTACAGCGAGGCCGCCAAACAGGCCGCCATTATCAACTCGCTTCCGGCGCATATCGCCTTGCTCGATAAAGACGGCGTCATCCTTTCAGTGAACCAAGCGTGGGGGCGATTCGCCGGCGCGAATGCGCTGCAGAACCCGAACAACGGGATTGGTGCCAATTACCTGGAAATTTGCGAACTTGCACAAGGTACTGGAACGAACGAAGCACAGTTGGCCGCCGCGGGCATTCGTTCGGTGTTGGCCGGTAGCGACATGAGCTTTTCGTTCGAATATGCCTGTCATTCGCCAACGCAGCAGCGCTGGTTCCTGATGACGGTGACCCCGCTTTCCGAAAATATTCTTGGTGGTGCCGTCGTGATGCATTTGAACATCAGCGAAAGGAAACAGGCCGAAAACAAGTTATTGCGTCTCGCAGAGGCAATAGACGCGACGGTGGATGCGATATATCTGGTCGATCGCGCCAGTATGCGCTTCGTCCATGTCAACAATGCCGCATGCAGGATGCTCAAGCAATCGCGCGAGGAGTTGCTTGCATTGGGGCCTGCGGGCGTGCTGTCAATTCCGGAAGACGAGCTCGCGCGCACCTACGACAGTATTATTGCCAGTGGCAAGCCTTCAATGGCGGTGGAAATGTTGCGGCAGCGCAACGACGGCTCGCAAGTGTGGATTGAATTACGGCGGGAGGCACAGCGTTCAGGAGACGGCTGGGTAATTATTACGATGGTGCAGGACATCACTAATCGCAAAAGGGTCTCGGACGCATTAGCGGAGAGTGATCGCCGGTTCAGCGACATGATGGCTAATATCGATCTGCTGTCGATCGTGATCGACCCGGAGAGCAGGATTATCTACTGCAACGATTATTTTCTCGCGCTGACGGGATGGCGGCGCGAAGATTTGCTCGGCGAGCAATTTGTCGACTTGATGATACCGGCTGACCTGCGTGACGAGGTGCAGGATGTACATTCGGCGATGGTTGACGACCTTCCGGCAGCCCGTCATCATGAAAACGAAATTCTCACCCGCTCCGGTGAGCGGCGTCTTATCCGCTGGAGCAATACAGTGCTGCGCTCGGCATCGGGTGAGATGCTTGGCACCGCCAGCATCGGCGAAGATATTACCGAGCGCAAGCGCGCCGAGGACGAAGTACTTCGTCTCAATGCCGATCTCGAGCGCAGAGTTATAAAGCGCACGGCCGCACTGGAAGCGGCCAACAATGAACTTGAGGCATTCGATTACTCAATTTCGCACGACCTTAAGGCGCCGATCAGGCACATCGACGGCTTTAGCACCATGCTGATCGAGGAATACGGCGACCGGCTTGACGAACGTGGCCGCAGTTGCCTGCAGCGGATTCAAGGCGCAGCACATAGAATGGAGCAGCTTGTAGATGATCTGCTGTCGCTGTCGCTGGTGTCCCGTGGCGAAATGAACCGCAAGGACGTTGATTTAAGTGCGCTCGCGCAACAGGTTTGCGTCGGCCTCCGACAGGTTGAACCGGGTCGGGATGTCGATTGCGTCGTGGCATCCGGTCTCGCCGCGCACGCCGATGCGGGCCTAATGCGTATTGTGCTGGAAAATTTGATCGAGAATGCACAAAAATTCAGCGCTGAACGCAACGGCGCGAAGATTGAATTCGGCAGCGTTACTGCCGAAAGTGGACCAGTTTATTTCGTGCGCGACAACGGCGTTGGGTTTGATGCGGCATATGCCGACAAGTTGTTTGCGCCCTTTCAGCGGCTGCACGCACAGAACGAATTCACCGGTACGGGAATTGGCCTTGCCACGGTGCGGCGCATCATAGCCCGGCACGGCGGGAAAGTTTGGGCGGAAGGGGTCGTCAACCAAGGCGCGACCATCCACTTCACGCTGCCCCGATGAAAGGCATCGTGAAATGAGCGGGTTGCGTATTTTGCTGGCCGAGGATTCAGAAGACGATGCCGAGTTAATGTCGCATTACCTGAAGCGTCTTGGGGCCGAATTTGTGATGGTTCGCGTCGAGACAGCAGCCGAGCTGAGCGCGGCGCTTGCCGGGGACACGTGGGATCTCGTCATCAGCGACTACCGCATGCCGAGATTTAGCGGCCTGGCTGCTCTCAAGCTGGTTCGCGAGCACAATGGAGACCTCCCTTTCATTGTCGTCTCGGCGACCATCGGCGAAGACATCGCCGTCGAGGCAATGCGCGCAGGCGCAAGCGACTATGTGATGAAAAACAATCTTGCCCGGCTGCTTCCTGCCATTCAGCGTGAACTGCACGAGGCCAGAGCCCGCGAGGTGACTCGTGCAGCAAACAAGGCACAGCGGGAACAGCTCGATTATCTGGCGTATTACGATTCCATCACTGGCCTCGCCAACCGCAACCTGTTTTTACAACGGGTGGCACAGCATATACGCAGTGCAGCCGACCAAGGACACAAGCTTGCTGTGGGTCTCATTGATCTGGAACGATTCAAGAACATCAACGACGGCCTCGGCCGAGCGGCCGGCGACGAGCTACTGAGGCAAGTGGCGGAGTGGCTCACGCGCAATGCGGGAGACGTCAAACTGTTGGCGCGCGTGGGTGCGGATCATTTTGCGATGGTAATACCGGTGGTTCGTCCGGGCGGGGATGTAGCCGGGCTACTGGATAAGAAGCGGCAAGCCTTTCTGAATCATCCATTCCAGCTCAATGACGCGATGTTCCGGGTCGCATTCAAGGGCGGCGTTGCGCTGTTCCCTGAAGCCGGCGTCGACGCCGATTCATTGCTCAAGAACGCAGAGGCCGCCCTCAAAAGGGCCAAGGCAACCGGTGAGCCATTCCTGATTTACACGCGGGCAATGAGCGATGCGGTGTCCGGAAAGCTCACCTTGGAAAATCAGCTTCGCCATGCGCTGGACAATGGGGAATTCGTACTTCATTACCAGCCTAAGGTGAGCCTGGTAACTGGCCAGGTCACCAGCGCAGAGGCATTGATCCGATGGAATGATCCGCGTTCCGGCGAGGTGGCGCCAGGCAGATTCATCCCGGTTCTCGAAGAAACCGGAATGATCCATAACGTCGGACGCTGGGCGTTGCGCCATGCAGTCCAGGATTACCTGCGTTGGCGCCGTGCGGGGCTGGCGGCCGTGCGCATCGCGGTGAATGTGTCGCCGTTACAATTGCGCCATCGTGATTTCGTCGCCGAAATCAAGCAGGCAATAGGCGATGACGAGGATGCGGCGGCAGGACTGGAACTGGAGATCACCGAAAGCTTGATTATGGAGGACGTCAACCACAGCATCGTTAGCCTTAAGGCGATCCGCGCAATGGGCGTCACCGTCGCTGTCGATGACTTTGGCACCGGGTACTCCTCACTTAGTTACCTGTCCAAACTGCCGGTGGATACGCTCAAGATCGACCGCTCGTTCGTGCTCGAAATGACTTCAGGCTCAGGGGGGCTGGCGCTGGTTTCAACCATCATTACCCTGGCGCGCTCACTGAAGCTAAAGGTGGTGGCGGAAGGCGTTGAAACCGAAGAGCAATTGCGCTTGCTGCGGTTGCTAGGCTGCGACGAAATGCAGGGTTATTTGTTCAGCAAACCGGTACCGGCTGATATCTTCGAAACAAGATTCCTGGCACCCCCGTTGGCAGGTGACCAATTATGACGAAGCACGAGTCGACGGCGTCGCGTGCATCAACGGCCCCGACTGATCCTGCCTGGATGAAGGATCCCGACCACGCCGCAACCGGGTTTGTTTTCGCACATTAAAGAGTTCCTTGTCCCCCCGAAGAAACTTATGAAGTTTACGATTGCGACCGCAGTCCACGAAATCGTGTCGACAAGGCTCGCGGATTGCACCAATCTGCAACACGGTACGCCAGTGCAATCGGCGAGCGAGCGGTTTCATGCCACGCGTCGCGGACAGGCGCGGGCAATCGCACTGGCGCTGCTTCTCGGATTCTGCAATGCGGCCGCGGCCGACGGATTGACGATCGGAGGCAGCGGTGCCGCGCTCGGCACCATGCGGCTGCTCGCCAAAGAATTCACGGCCAGGAATCCGGATATTGCGGTCACGATCGTGCCCAGCCTCGGCAGCGGCGGGGGCATCAGGGCCGCGCTGGGTGGCGCGATCGGGCTCGCGGTCACTTCGCGCGCGTTGGATGAGAGCGAGAAGAAGCTCGGTGCCGTGGAAACCGAATATGCGCGCACGCCATTCGTCTTCGCGGTTTCCACCCAGTCCCGCGTCACCGCGGTTACCGCCCGCGAACTGGCCGACATCTACGCCGGCAAAATGGTGGCCTGGGCCGACGGCAGCCCGGTTCGCGTGGTGCTGCGACCGGTCAACGAAATCGACACCAAGATAGTCGAGAACATCTCGGCCGATATCCGGCGTGCGGTAGTGGCCGCGAATGCGCGCCCAGGCGTGCGCGTTGCCTTGAGCGATCATGATGCGGCCAACCATATCGAAAAAATACCCGGTGCCATCGGGCCGAGTTCACTCGCCCTGATCGTGTCCGAGAACCGTGCGTTGCGGGCGCTGAAGTTGGACGGCATCGAACCTACAGCGCTGAACGCGGCAGCAGGCACCTATCCGTATTACAAGAGCCTGTTTCTGGTAAC
>JBKJVA010000104.1:0-5374 GCA_046589675.1 Usitatibacteraceae bacterium | reverse complement strand
GTGGTAGTCCGGCGGTTTCTTGTCCGAAAACAAAACTGTCGCCAGCCTGAAACGCTACTTTGTCAAAGCGCGATCCGTTGCGCGTTTCCACCGCAAACAGGCGTGAACCGGCTAGCGTCTCACGGCACGCCTGCCAGCTTTCGTGGTGCTGTACGTTGGCGAACTCGTGGTAGTCGAGGCCGGCCCGCTTGACGCGCGCGTCGTCCCATTCAAATCCGAGCGGATGCACCAGGTGAAGGTGTGCGCCGGTATTGGCGCAGAGCCGAATCACGTTGCCAGTGTTGGGTGGAATTTCGGGACGATAGAGGACGACGTTAAACATTTCTCAAGTGTGCATGTCGTCGAAAGGGACCGTTTCCATAACTGCATCCTTCGATACATCGTCTCGTACCGCGCGCGCGATCACCCACGCGCTCACATGTGCAGCTCCCGATTTTTTGAGCGCTTTCGCGGCTTCTGAAAGCGTCGCACCCGTCGTCATTACATCGTCGACCACGGCCACGCGCTGACCGTCAAGCCGCTGCGCGCAATCGAACGCACCGCGCACATTCTTAAGGCGCGCTTGCCGACTTAATCCGGTCTGCGGTGGTGTCTCGCGTACGCGCAACATGCCACGCGCTTCAAATCTTGTTCCCAACGTTTTCGACACGCGTTCTCCGAGCAAAGCTGATTGGTTGAAGCCGCGTTCGGCTAGTCGCTTGGGCGCCAGCGGTAGCGGGATGACGAGATCGGGTGGTGCAGAAACACCGGCACGAACGGCGCGTACGATTGCATCCGAAAACAGCGGTAGCAAACCGAGCTTGGCGTTGAACTTGTAGACCTGCACGAGGCGGTCAAGCGGATACGCATAGCGAAACGCACACGTGGTTTCGTCAAAATGCGGCGGGTCGGACAGACATGCGCCGCAAAGTTGGTTTTTAATCCCTTCTGCATTGCAGCGCGGACAACCCAGCACCTGGCGAAAAGGCAAATCTCGATAGCAATCTTTGCACAAACTGGCGTGTGAACGAGCACCACACAGTACGCAGTCCTGTGAGAGTAAGCGTGCAAAGGCGGAACGCACGGATGCGGAGCGAAAGATCGACATGCCTAATAAATTAACGATTGTCGTTTGTGTTGCACTTAAAAATTGACATATAGGATGGATTTAGCAATCATGCCATGGTTACTTCATAGCGTACTTTTTACATGGACCCATCAATGTCACAACCTGTCGCAGCATCCCTCCCGATCACCGTGCCCGCTTCTTGGCAGAAAACTGGCAAACCGCCTTGCTGGTCGCAGGAGGAAGTTGAAGCACTATTTGATTTGCCGTTTTCTGATCTGATGCACAGGGCACAGACGGTTCACCGCAAACACCACGACCCGAACAGAGTTCAGCTATCGACGTTGCTCTCCATCAAGACCGGCGGCTGCCCCGAAGATTGTGGCTATTGCCCGCAGGCCGCGCGTTATAGCACCGGCGTGGAAAACGAAGCGATGCTGGATTTGGCTGCCGTGGTATCTGCCGCTAAACTTGCCAGGGAAAACGGCGCATCACGTTTTTGTATGGGGGCCGCGTGGCGCGGACCAAAGCAGCGGGATCTCGATCCGGTGCTGGATATGGTGCGGGAAGTGAAAGCGTTGGGGCTGGAAACTTGCTGCACCTTGGGCATGTTGAAAGATGGACAGGCAGAACAGTTGAAAAACGCGGGCCTCGATTACTACAACCACAATCTCGACACAGCGCCTGACGTTTATGGCGACATCATCACCACGCGCCAGTATCAGGATCGGCTCGACACGCTGGAACGCGTACGCGGCGCGGGCATGAACGTGTGCTGCGGTGGAATTGTCGGCATGGGCGAATCGCGGCGCGAGCGTGCCGGCCTGATCGCGCAACTCGCCAACCTCGATCCGCATCCGGAATCGGTGCCGATCAATTATCTGGTGCAAGTGGAAGGCACGCCGCTGTATGAAAAATTGCATAGTCCCGACGCCGAATACGCCGCACTTCACTGGACCGAGTTCGTCCGTACCATCGCCGTAGCACGTATCACCATGCCGGGCAGTTTCGTACGTCTCTCTGCAGGACGCGAGGAAATGAACGAAGCGACGCAGGCGATGTGCTTTCTGGCCGGTGCCAATTCGATTTTCTACGGTGAAAAATTGCTGACCACGGGCAACCCGGACGTGGATCGAGACCGGACGCTGTTTGAAAAATTAGGAATTGCACCGATGTAGCAAACTCTAGCATTGGTGCGGCGTTTCAGGCATTTTCTGCCTAATAAGCTCGCCAGTGCTAGTGTTTATTCATTAAACCCACTATTCGGTCATGTCCGTTTCCGATTTTTCCTTGCAACTCTTCGAGCTCGCCCAAGCCGACCAACTGCGTACGCGTCGCATCATCGACGGCCCGCAGGATGCGTCGATGCTGGTCGATGGCAAGCGCGTCATGGCCTATGCCAGCAACGATTATCTGGGATTGGCCAATCACCCGAAGGTGGTTGAGGCAGCGATGCGCGCGTTGAAGCGCTACGGGCTTGGCGCAAGTGCGTCGCACATGGTATCGGGCCACATGCGTGCGCATCATGAGCTTGAAGAAAAACTCGGCGATTACATCGGGCTGCCGAAAGCACTGCTGTTTTCGTCCGGCTATGCCGCCAATATCGGCATTCTCACGGCCCTCGCCGGACGTGGCGACACGATCTTCGCCGACAAGCTTAACCATGCCTGCCTCAACGATGGCGCGTTGCTGTCGCGTGCACATTTCAAACGCTACCCGCATTGCAATCTGCCAAAATTGGAGGCGATGCTCGCGGATAAAAAAAATGCCGGGCGCAGGTTGATCGTCACCGATGCGGTGTTTAGTATGGACGGCGATATCGCCCCTTTACCTGAACTGCTGAAACTCGCTGAAACTTACGACGCGCTGCTGGTGATCGACGACGCGCATGGCTTTGGTGTTCTGGGCTACAGCGGCAAAGGTTCGCTCGAACATTTCAATCTTAAAAGTGACCGTATCGTCTATATGGCCACGCTTGGAAAAGCGGCGGGTGGCTACGGCGCATTCGTGGCGGGACATGAAGATATCGTTGAATGGATTTTGCAGACTGCTCGCACCTATATTTTTACGACCGCCACGCCACCTGCCATCGCAGCGGCGATGCGGGCGAGCCTTGAGGTGATGCAGGAAGATCGCGAACGCCTCAAACACCTGCGATCCATGATCGATTTCTTCGGTGATTCGTTAAAGCTAAAGTACGCCAAACTGCCTTACTCGCAAACCGCCATCCAGCCGATCCTGATTGGCGACAACGCGACGACGATGGCATTTGCCGAAGCCCTGCGAGATCGACATATGTTTGTACCCGCGATTCGCCCGCCTACCGTACCACCGGGCACGTCGCGGCTGCGTGTATCCATCACTGCCTCGCATACGGCTGATGACCTGTTCGACCTCATTACTGCACTCACCGATCTGGAAGTCGTGTTGATGGCGAATGACAGCGGACAACGAAGATGACGGTGTTTGTCGATGTCGTTGGTCGCGGCCCGAATCTCACCATGCTGCATGGCTGGGGGCTCAATGGGGCGGTATGGGATGGTATTCGCGAATCTCTGGCGGAACATTACACGCTGCACATCGTCGATTTGCCGGGGCACGGCCACTCGCGAGGTATCGCCACGACCACGCTCACGGCGATGGCAGATGCCGTCGCGACAGTGATACCAGAACACTCGCACCTGCTGGGCTGGTCGCTAGGCGGTCTGGTCGCACAGGATTTGGCGCGCCGTTATGCAAAGCGCATCGATAAACTTATGCTGGTCGCGACGACACCTTGCTTCTTGCAGAGAGACAACTGGCAACACGCTTTGCTGCCTGCCGTGCTTGCCGATTTTTGCGCGCGACTTTCACATAACTACGCCGCAACCATCAAACGCTTTCTTGCATTGCAGGTTCTCAATCAGCCGAATGCGCGGGCATCGGTAACCGTGCTTCAAAACGCAGTCACGTCGCGCGGAAGCACCGATCATGCCGCACTCAAGGCTGGTTTGGAAATTCTGCGGACGACCGATTTACGCGCGCAGATAGCCGATGTCGCACAACCGGCACTGGTGCTGCATGGCGACCACGATGCATTGACACCTGAACCGGTTGGGCGCTGGCTCGCAGCCACCTTACCCAATGCGCGCTACGTCATGATGCCCCACGCTGCGCATGCGCCGTTTTTATCCCACCGCGATGCGTTTCTTCACGAGCTCGATACTTTCCTGACCGCATGAGTGCTGACCCATTCGCGTTTCCACCTAAAGCCGCCGTGCGCCGTTCATTCGGTAACGCCGCCAAAACTTACGATGGCAACGCATTTCTGCAGCGCGAAATCGCCGATCGACTGTTCGAGCGCCTCGACTACATCAGGATGCAACCCCTTACCGCACTCGATATCGGGTGTGGAACCGGCTATGCAACGGCGATGTTGCGTATACGTTATCCCAAGGCGGACATCATCGCTATCGATATGGCACCGCAGATGCTTGCAACTGCCAGAACACAAGCCAAGTCGATACCGTGGTTGAAACGTCTTATCGAAGGCGCGCCCCATTTATGGTGGCTTTGTGGTGACGCCGAAGTGCTGCCACTCAAAACCGAGAGCGTCGATTTGGCAATTTCAAACTGCACGCTGCAATGGTGCGATCCGGAACGCGTCGCCAAGGAAGTGGCGCGGGTGTTAAAGCCCAATGGCCTGTTCATGTTCACCACGTTCGGGCCGGACACGCTGAAAGAACTACGCGCCGCGTTTCGCGCCATCGACGACAAGCCGCACATTAATAAATTCGTCGATATGCACGACATCGGTGACATTCTCGTCAATTCTGGATTCGCCGACCCGGTGATGGATCAGGAACTCGTCACGCTGACCTACGCCGAACTTAAGCCACTATTGAAGGAACTCAAGGGCATTGGCGCACACAATGTACTTCATGGCCGCCGCACCGGACTGGTTGGACGCGAACGCTGGCAACGTATGGTCACCGCCTACGAATCGTTTCGAAAAAACGAGCGCCTGCCCGCAACCTATGAGGTGGTATACGGACACGCCTGGAAACCGGAATTCTCCAGGCGAAAAACCATCGACGGGCAGCAAACTATTGGCCTCCATGAATTCAAACGCATGGTGGGAAAGTCGTGAAAGATTTATTTGTCACCGGTACCGATACCGATGTCGGCAAAACCTTTATTACCTGCGCATTGATTGAAGCGTTCGCTGCACGTGGCATACGCGCCACACCGATGAAGCCGGTTGCAGCCGGGACGATCAATGTAAATGGTGTTGAAATGAATGCGGACGTAGCCGCGCTCCGTGAAGTATCGGCAACGAAGGCTGCACTT
>JBKJVA010000266.1:0-4962 GCA_046589675.1 Usitatibacteraceae bacterium | reverse complement strand
GTTAAAGCCAATCAGGGCGGCAATGAAGATCCACACGCAGACAAACATGTAGAGACCCATCAGAATCGTCTGCGAATACATGAAATTGGTGATCGCCAGGAAAAACCCCATGAAAATAGGGATCATTGCATCGCGCTTCATGCGCATTTCGAGCACTTTGAGGCAGAGCATGATGATCAGCAATGCCACACCAACCTCGCGTCCGAACCATCGGCCATATTCGAATCGGGCAGCCACGGCCGCCCCCAGTGCGATCAGCCCCATCAGCCACCAGGCTGGTACTCGCAACGCATGCCGTGCGATCCACCATCGCCAGACGCCGGCGGCAACACAAACTGTGGTTACCCAGATCGGCAGCCTGAGCGCATGCGGTGCAATGACAAACGCCATGCCCGCGAGCAGCCATGTCACGTTGGCAAGGGTCAGTGCGGTCTGGTTCAACATGTCTGTTTACCGCGCCAACCCAAATAGCGCTAACGCTTGCAGGCAATCATCGCGGTGTTTCGGCCCCAGCATCGGGCGGATGCTATGGTCAACGAGTTTCAATCCATACGGCATTCGGGTACGTTCGGCCTCGATCACCCACCAAGCCAGACGCGCGAGGCGCTGTTCCATCGACAACCCATGAAGGGCGTCGTAGTCGAGCCAAAAATCGGCACTTGCCGTGGAGCCGAATTCCTTTGCCAGCAGGCCTTGACCACGCGCAAGCGCCTTCCACGCGATTTGACGTGGTGTGTCGCCGGCGCGATACGCTCGCAGCGATTGAAATTCCTCGTCGCCTCTAATCGGTACGTTGCCTTCACCTTTGGATTGCATATCGAGCGGCAACGCGCCGGCGCCCGGGTCAGGCTTCGGATATACCAGGCATGTCATGCCGAAGTCCACGTAAGACCACGCATGGAACAAACCCACTGGGTACTCAGTAAAAATTTCCAGCCGGCCACATTTCAAATAGCCGCGCTTCGCGGCCCGCATCGCAATGTGGAATGTCGTGCTGGTCCGCTCGCTTGCGTCACCAAATTCAGGTTCGGCACCACGGATCTGCGCGTGTTTGATGCCGATGGCGTAGCGCGGCAACGATTGATTGGCGAGCACAATCGAAAAATGCGCTGTATCGCCTGCGAAAACCGGCTCTACCTTGCCCGGACTGATCGACAGTCGCAACAAATTGCGAAACGTGTGCAACATCGCGATGCTGCCCATACCCGCCAGCAGAAAAGTGAGCAGATACCCGAGCGAAAGGCTGTAATTGATCGAGGCAACAAGCAGTAGTACCAGTACAAACGCGAAAAAATAACCGGTGCGCGAAGGCAGAATGAAGATGCGGCGCTGGATCAGAACAACCGGCGGTTTTTCCGGGAAGCGTGCGCGGAAAATCCAGTCGGCAATACGTTGACGGAGATTGAAGGTGAGACTGGTGTGCATTTATTTCTTTGGCGCGCCGCAATCCTTGAGCTTGCGCTGAAACTTTCTTACTGCCATCATTTCGGTGCTGTCGGAAGCGGTCCCCCTGGTTACCTTTCCGGCTTGGTCCTGAAACTCAATCAGGGTATCGTTGAGCAAGTTGAGTCTATCCTGCTTCGGTTTCCAGGTTGCCTCCGCTTTCTTGAGTTCCCCGCTACGTTGCGCGATGTCGATCTCGGTGGCGAGTTTTTCGCGTTCGCACAGACGGAGTTCATAATCTGTAAACAGGCTCTCAAGTCGTGCCATGGGCGCGATAGTGGGGGTCGAGACGACGCCGCCAGCCGAGCGTGGTTGGGTGAGTGATTCTTTGCCGGTATCGCAAGGCCGGTCACTATATTCGATCTTCCCGTCGGCACCCTTGCACTTGTAATTCGCCGCCATCGCCGCAGACTGCACTGTGAGAAACATGACGAGCGCTGAAAAACCTAATATGGAGGCGACCCTGAACCTGTTCATTATCTTTCTCCCGTTGAAATTTTGTTTTTTGTAATGGTGATGTTACGGTATCGGTACCGCACGAATAAGTTCCTGCGCAGGATCGAGGATCTTGTTATCCCCACCCGTCACGGGTCGCAAGCGATGGCCAACCACGGCCGGCACCACCGTCTGTACATCCTCAGGCAATACCTGGTTGCGCCCTGACATCAGCGCCCACGATTGTGCTGCGCGCAACAAAGCGAGACCTGCACGTGGCGACAGGCCCATTTCAAAATGCGCCGAGTCACGGCTATGCAGAACTAAAGCCTGTACGTAATCGAGTAGCGCATCGGACACATAAATCTTTGCCACGTCTTTTTGTAGAGACGTCAATTCCTCTACCGACATGGCTGTGGTGATTCGCGCGATGAGGTCGCGGCGATCCTCACCTTTGAGCAGAGCGCGTTCGGCAGCCTTATCCGGGTAACCCAACTTGATGCGCATCAGGAAACGATCCAACTGCGATTCCGGTAATGGGAAAGTGCCAATCTGGTGCGAGGGGTTTTGCGTGGCGATGACAAAAAACGGTTCGGGCAGTTTCATGGTCTCGCCGTCTGCCGTCACCTGATGCTCTTCCATGGCTTCCAGCAGTGCGCTCTGCGCCTTGGGTGAGGCGCGATTGATTTCATCAGCCAGAATCACCTGCGAGAAAATCGGTCCAGGGTGAAAACGAAAGGTGCTCGATTCGCGGTCAAAAATAGATACGCCGACCACATCGGCGGGTAACAAATCGCTGGTGAACTGGATGCGTTGATACTGCAGCCCCAGCAGGCTGGCCAATACGTGGGAGAGGGTCGTCTTGCCGACGCCGGGCACATCTTCAATGAGCAGGTGACCGCGCGCGAGAATGCAGCACATTGCCATCCTGATCTGCCGATCCTTGCCAAGGATGATTTCGCCCGCGCGCGCCAAAATATTGGCGAGCGGGCTGTGAACGGGTTGTTTTTCGAAAAGCGAGACGGACATGGATGATCCTGATGGTGAACGGTGATTTTACGCATATACCCCAAGTTACGGTATGTGCTGCCAACCAGATGCGAATTCAAAGGTAACATTGCAACTCTGCTTGGCATGTGACACTCAACCTACCCGACGCATTTAATCACCAAGATACTGAAATGACTACGGCCTTTATTACCCATCCAGAATGCCTTAAACACGAAATGGGCTCGCATCACCCAGAGTGCCCAGCACGGCTGCAAGCGGTATACGATGCGTTTCAACAGTCGGGGCTCATGTCCCGGCTTTTATCGGTCGAGGCACCACTGGCCACGCGCGAGCAACTTGCGGCCGTCCACGCGCCTGACTATGTAGACGAGATATTTGAAGCAGCGCCCCAACTCGGCTACACCGCACTCGATCCCGATACCTCGATGAATCCGTATTCACTTGCCGCCGCTCAGCGTGCGGCGGGTGCTGTAATAAAAGGCGTGGAGTTGGTGATGTCCGGCGAGGTCGCCAACGCCTTCTGCGCGGTGCGCCCCTGCGGACACCATGCGACCTACGACCGGTCGATGGGTTTTTGCATTTTCAACAACGTTGCGGTTGGCGCCGTCCACGCGCTCGAAATGCACCGTCTTGACCGTGTCGCAATTCTCGATTTTGATGTGCACCATGGCAACGGCACCGAGGATATTTTCGCTGATGATGATCGTGTCATGCTGTGTTCGAGCTTCCAGCACCCTTATTATCCCGGCACCGGTGCGGACACGGCCAGTTCACATATTGTGCCCGTTCCCCTGCCTGCACGTACCGGCAGCGCAAAATTTCGTGCCGCGATTGAAAACACCTGGTTTCCCGCGCTGGCGCGATTCAAACCCGAGCTGATCATTATCTCTGCCGGTTTTGATGCGCACGTCGATGATCCGCTAGCCTACCTCGAATTGGTTGAGGATGACTACATCTGGATTACGCAGCGCATCCGTGAGGTGGCAGATAGGTACGCGGAAGGGCGCATCGTTTCGGCGCTTGAAGGTGGTTATAACCTGGGTGCGTTGGGGCGCAGCGCGGTGGCGCATGTGCAGGCATTGATGTAGAAAACTCTATCCCTGGCGCGGCTTACCGCAATAAAATGGCTGTAAATACCCGCCGATGCTAGAGTTTTCCATGAATACCCGCGAATTCATGCGGTGATCGCATTTAACCGCCAGGAGGTCGTCCGCTGCCAGGTGGCCGTGGGCCACTCAAACGTGGTCCGTTAGTGGGCACATTGCTAGTCGCTGGTGTTACTGCCGTCACCACACGACCAGACCCGGCCGCAATGCCCAGCCAGTCCCAGCGCCCTTGCGCAATCGCATCGAGTATGGTCGCGCGATTCTGCTGTGCCGCCAAGTACACATTCGGCGGAAGGTCGTTGAACTGCATGTAGGCTTCGAGCGACTCATAGCCACACGCACCTTGATAGGCGCAACCACTGAGAACGCGGGAAGATTCTGCGCCACAGTTCGCACCGCGATCACAAGCGGCAAGCGTCCAGGCAGATGCCCAGTCGCGGGGATTGAATGGGTCAGCCGAGGCGCCGAGACGCCGATCCACTAGTTGCGTGGAATTCTGGGTGAGTAATTGTCCGGCGCGCTGAATTGCAAAAGGATCGCCACTGGACAAGCCGTCGCGTACAAGTGACAACTGATCCTCGGTTAATCGCCTGGCTTCAACACCGCGCGCAGTGGTAGCGCGGGCCTGATCATTGAACTGATTGGCTGCTACCGCGATCTTGGCGCCGGGGTTGCCAGCGGCAGCAGCCTCCGCATAGAGTCTGGCGGCGTCGGCGGCGGTGATCGTGGTTCCGGCGAAACCGTCGCATAACGCCGTCACGCGATTGAACGCTTCGACGCGCTTCTGGTTGTTGGGATCATTTTCTTTGAGGCGATTCTGGAAGCGTTCCCGATCCGCAACGGTGACACCTTGTGCGCCGCGCGCCCGCCCGACGCAGGTTTCGATGGCAACGGCGGCAAAATACTTGGTCTCGGCATCCGCGCCGTCCGGGTTGGCCATGTATCGATCATAGAAAGGTTTCAACTG
>JBKJVA010000055.1:0-3053 GCA_046589675.1 Usitatibacteraceae bacterium | reverse complement strand
GATGTTGCCGGGCGTTCTGCCCAGCATCATCTTGGCGGCCTGTCCGACGGCTTGAATGGTTTTCTTTGAATTGGGCCCCGAATCCTGACGAATGGCAACCACCGAAGGCTCATTGAGAACGATGCCTTTGTCACGAACGTAGATGAGGGTATTTGCGGTGCCAAGATCGATTGCGAGATCGGTGGAGAGGTATTTCGAGAAGAACGAAAACATGGGCAATCCTTGTAGCCTACACACGCTTGTGTGTGCTGCATTTCTCACCCTCTCCCTTGGGAGAGAGCTTGTGGTGAGGGGTTGATTCGAATGACTTCAATTCCGCCGAATCAATGATTCAAACTGCGATGCTGCCAACAAACGTCACCGGTGCGCCTGAATTCACGGTAACGGCTGCTGAAAACTTATTGTTTTTAGCGCGGTTTTCTCAAAGAAAAACTAGTAAATCCCCCTATGCAAGCGAGGCATTTCTGCTAATCGACTATAATACCGTATCAATTCCCCAAAAGCATGTCGAATGCTGGCAATTTGACTGTAAATGAGCAGTTTTTTGCGGAACTTTTTGGCGTGTAAGCGCCGCGAATGAAGGTTAAGTAACGCCAGTGAGCAACGCAACCGCGCATGAAACTCACCCCTGACGACCTCAAGCGCATCGCGCATCTAGCCAGAATAACCGTATCTGAGGCCGACGTCGTGGCGCTGCAAACGCAGCTCAATGGCGTTTTTGGTCTGATCGACGCGTTGCTGGCAGTCGATACCAAAGGCGTCGAACCGTTGGCTCATCCACTGGACGTGATACAGCATATGTCGCAACCTCTGCGCGAGGATCGCATTGTCGGCACGGATGATCGCGTGGCCAACATGGCAAACGCGCCCGCGCAGGAAAATGGACTGTTCCTGGTGCCAAAGGTGCTCGATTGAGTTGTGAACGGTGATGCGCGCATGAACATTGCCCACGCCTCTCTCAAGTCGCTGCGCGTCGCACTCGACGCAAAAAAAGTCTCGGCAACCGAGCTTGCCGAGTATTTTCTGGAGCGGGCCGAGCGCGCATTAGCGCTCAACGCCTTTCTGCATATTGATCGGGGGCTTACATTGCGACAGGCGCGCGAGGCCGACCTTTGTATTGGCCGTGGCGAGGTGGGGCCGCTCACCGGCATCCCGGTCGCGCACAAGGATATTTTTGTTACCAAAGATTGGCGCTCCACCGCCGGTTCCAAAATGCTGGCGGACTACGTGTCGCCGTTTGACGCTGCCGTTGTTGAAAAACTTGGCATCGGCTCCGGTGCAGGCATGGTCTGTTTGGGCAAATTAAATTGCGATGAATTCGCCATGGGTTCATCGAACGAGAATTCAGCATTCGGCCCCGTCCGGAATCCATGGAGCCTCGCCAAAGTACCGGGCGGTTCTTCTGGGGGCTCTGCTGCGGCGGTCGCGGCGGGTCTGACGCCGGCCGCCACCGGGACCGACACGGGAGGGTCACTGCGGCAGCCTGCTGCCATGTGCGGTATCACAGCGATCAAGCCGACTTACGGGCGCGTATCGCGCTACGGCATGATCGCCTTTGCCTCCAGCCTCGACCAGGGCGGGCCGATGGCAAAGTCTGCCGAGGACTGCGCGATGCTGCTCGATGCGATGGCAGGTTTTGACGATCGCGACTCCACAAGCCTCGATACCACCCAGGCACAAACGCCAATACTGGCAACGTTCCTGGAGGCATTTGCCGCTGGCAGCCGCTCTAGTGCTGGCGTTCCACTACAGGGGATGCGTATCGGCGTGCCCAGGGAATTTTTTGGAGCGGGCTTGGCGGAAGACGTTGCGACCGCCATCGAGGCAGCGTTGCAGGAATTCGAGAAACTCGGTGCCACCCGCATTGAAATTTCGTTGCCGAGGACCGCCCTATCGATTCCGGCGTATTACGTGATCGCGCCGGCAGAGGCATCGAGTAACCTGAGCCGTTTTGACGGGGTACGCTACGGCCACCGCAGCAAAAAATATGGCGATCTAGCGGAGATGATCGCGAATTCGCGCGCCGAGGGATTCGGGCCCGAAGTAAAGCGGCGCATCCTGACTGGGGCATACGTGCTTTCGCATGGGTATTACGATGCCTATTACCTGCAAGCACAGCGCGTGCGTCGACTGATCGGGCTCGACTTTCAAGATGCATTCAAGTCCTGCGATTTCATCATGGGCCCGGTCGCGCCGACCACTGCGTGGGACATCGGCGCGAAAAACAATGATCCGGTCGCCATGTATCTCGAAGATATTTACACGCTCGGGGCGAGTTTGGCGGGATTGCCGGGCATGTCGGTGCCATGCGGCTTTGGCAACACCGGCATGCCGGTTGGTTTACAAATCATCGGCAACTATTTCACAGAAGGTCGCATGCTCGCGACCGCGCACCACTATCAGCAGGTGACCGACTGGCATTGCCGTCGACCGGAGGCGTTTCAATGAGCGCCATCCCCTACGGCTGGGAAGTCGTCATCGGACTGGAAACGCATACGCAACTTTCCACCGCATCGAAAATTTTCTCGGGTTCGCGAACGCAATTTGGTGCGCAGCCCAACACGCAGGCGAACGCCGTCGATCTGGCTCTGCCGGGCACCTTGCCGGTATTGAACAAAGCAGCGGTGGAGTGCGCCATTAAATTCGGCCTCGCCGTCAATGCAAAGATTGCACCGCGTTCCGTTTTTGCGCGCAAGAATTATTTCTATCCCGACTTACCCAAGGGCTACCAGATCAGTCAATACGAGCTGCCGGTGGTGGTTGGTGGTGAAGTCAACATTATTGTGGCCGGTGTCGAAAAGACCATTCAATTGACGCGCGCGCACCTCGAGGAGGACGCAGGAAAATCATTGCACGTAGGATTGGAAACGAGTGGCGTGTCAGGTATTGATTTAAACCGTGCTGGTACGCCGTTGCTCGAAATCGTCACCGAGCCTTGCATGGCATCAGCCGAAGAAGCGGTCGCATACGCAAAGGCGCTGCATGGTATCGTCACCTGGATTGGCATTTGCGATGGCAATATGCAGGAAGGTTCGTTTCGTTGCGATGCAAAC
>JBKJVA010000250.1:0-3015 GCA_046589675.1 Usitatibacteraceae bacterium | reverse complement strand
CCGCGGAACGCGCTCGGTGGTACATGCCACGCCATGCAATGGTAGGCAAAATCGGCCAGTGGATGTCCGAGAGTGGATAGCTCCCAGTCCAGAATCGCCAACACCCTTGGCTCGGTGTGATGCAAGATAAGGTTATCGAGCCGGTAATCACCATGAACGATGGAAGTTTCCTCACCGGGCGGGATATGCAGTGGCAACCATTCGATGAGTTTGTCCATCGCATCTATTTTTTCTGTTTCCGAAGCGCGATATTGCTTGCTCCAGCGCGCAATCTGGCGCTCGAAATAATTACCCGCCTTGCCGTAGTCGGCCAGGCCGATTGCTGCGAAGTCCACTTGATGCAGTTGCGCAATGATGCGATTCATCTCATCGAATATCGCCCCGCGCTCGGTCTTTGTCATGTCGGGCAGCGCCGGATTCCATAACACCCTGCCTTCCACGCATTGCATGACGAAAAATGCCCGCCCGATCACGGACTCGTCTTCGCACAGCGCTATCATTTTCGCCACCGGCACAGCAGCGTCGCCCAACGCCGCCATCACCCGGAATTCGCGTTCAATTGCGTGTGCCGACGCCAGCAATTTGGCCGCCGGGCCGGGTTTGGAGCGCATCACGTAGGTCATTGCAGGCGTGATGAGCTTGAATGTCGGATTGGATTGTCCGCCCTTGAATTGTTCGATGCGCAGCGGTCCCGTGAAGCCGCCGACATTCGCAATCATCCACGCTGTAAGCGCATCAAGGGAAAATTGCTGCCGCAAAGAAACCGGCATGGTGCCGGAAAAATGTTCGAACCCGGCATCAGACATCTGCTTGTTCCTTGCGGTATTTGGTGTATTGCTCGAACAACACTTCCATGGTCGTCTTGCGATTGTCCGATTGCAACCAGTCGAGTGGAGACAAATTGACCGCGCGCAACATGACATCGACCGCCGCTTCGCCGATGTCGAGCACATTAATGCACGCCGGGCTCTGCTCGAAGGCTCCCAGCAGTTGCCGCTGCCCGGTGATCAGGTAGGAGAGGATTGCGCGGTTCACCCCGCCATGCAAAACCAGTAGCAACGTATCCCAATTTTTATCGGCACGGATCGCATCGACGTCGGGCAGTACGCGATCAAGCAGTTGTCCGACCGTCTCGCCACCGAGAAATTGCGCGTCTTCGTTAACCACGCCATCGGTCGCCGCGGTGAATGATTGCAGCAGGTCTTTTTCGGCGATGTTGGCGAGCCGACCACCGCGAATTTCCTGCAATTGCTGGCGTTGTTCAATTGTCACATGATGTCCCACCATCGCCAATACATGTTGTGCTGTTTGTTCGGTGCGTTCAAGGCCGCTGGTTATCACGCGGTCGAAGCGCACACCGTGTTCGGAAAACAGTTTGCCTGCCGCACGTGCCTGTTCAATGCCAAGTTTGTTCAGTGGGACGGTTTCAGGTGCTAGCGGTTTCCCCTCGGGCGTGAAATAGGTGACGTTGCCATGGCGCATCAGATAGAGGCGGCGGCGGCCTCCCACTGGCTGGCTGGCGGCGGTATTACGCACGGCTCACGAATGGAATCTTTCCCATCAGCAATTGGCAGTACATCACCCAGTCACCAGCGAACGAATAGAGCGGATAAGTGAATGTCGCCGGCCGGTTTTTTTCAAAGAAAAAATGACCCACCCACGCAAAGCCATAGCCTGCGAGCGGCATCGCAGCCAACCACCATGCATTTCTGGTGATGAATGCCACCACCAATGCAGCCAGCACAATCGAACTGCCAATGAAATGCAGAACGCGACAGGTTGGGTTGGTGTGTTGGGAAAGATAGTATGGATAAAAATCGCGGAAGGTCTTGTATTGTTTTTCCAATCCCATCTCCCCGAAGAAGATCAGTCTCGAAAGCTCGTATCTATTCTATCGAGTTTTCGCAATAGTCCTGGCCACGCGAGTTTGCCTCCCAAGCCCTGCGTCACCGCCTTCACCTGGGCCTGCGCACCATCGAGTACCGGTTGTGATATCGGGATCAACTCGCCGCCACCGGCTTGTGCACGAATCTGGATCATGCAGGTTGCTTCAAAGAAATACATGGCTTGAAAGGCATCAGCAATCGACCCGCCGACGGTCAGCAAACCATGATTGCGCAGCATGAAGAAGGTTTTGTCGCCGAGATCGCGTACCAGACGCGGCTTTTCATCTGCATTCAGGGCCACACCCTCATAGTCGTGATAGGCGAGGCTCGCCAGAACAAAGATCGATTGCTGTGATATTGGCAGCACGCCACCCTTCTGCGCCGAAACCGCGATGCCGTTGGGCGTATGTACATGCAACACACATTGTGCATCGTGACGGGCGGCATGGATCGCGCTGTGAATGGTGAAGCCTGCAGGATTCACCGGGTATGGATTGTCCGCATCGAGCTTGTTGCCAGCGAGATCTATTTTCACCAGGTTAGACGCCGTGATTTCTGCGAACATCATGCCGTAAGGATTGATCAGGAATTGATCTTCGGCACCGGGAATTTTGGCGGTGATGTGGGTATATACCAGGTCATCCCAACCGTAATGCGCGACCAGCCGGTAACAGGCGGCGAGATCGACGCGGGTTTGCCATTCCTCGGCGCTGACCTTGTTCTTGAGCGATGCAGTCGACGTATTGGTGGAGGTATTCATGATTTAGGCCTCGTGAAAATACCGGATTGACGTAAACAAAAATGAAACTCTTTCACTGGCGCGCACTTTCGGCCATTTGTGCCGGAAAATCGCCGCCAAATGGCGATCTGCGTATTTAATTAGTAATATCAACTCACCAGGCGTAACGCGTTTTTGGGGATGCTGACGGTCACATTTCGCCCTGTGGAAAAAATTTCGCTGCCGGGCTGATGCGATTGATCAATGGTCAATTCGGTACCGCTAGCGTCGACACGATAGCGCACAAATTCACCGAGAAACTCTCGTTCCAAAATATTGCCAGGCAGGTTAATCGCGCCCTGCGACCACTGCGTCGGCATCACTGAGACAGGGATGATGCTGATCGAATGC
>JBKJVA010000078.1:0-13971 GCA_046589675.1 Usitatibacteraceae bacterium | reverse complement strand
ATGCCGTTCGTGGACGTGCATCTGGTGGCATCCACCGAAAAACCGGGCGGTATTGGTGAACCGGTTGTCGCGACTTGCGGGCCCAGTGTCGCCAACGCGGTGTTTGCCGCGACGGGCAAGCGTGTGCGTAAGCTGCCGATTGAGGCGGCTGATTTGAAATCCGCTTAAATGTCAACGTAGATCAAGCATTGGCGGGCCTTCTGGCAGCATTTATGCCTGAACGGCACGCCAGCCGGGGAGTTTGCTGGGTGGATTTACAAATTGCCCGGACGCCCGCTATCTAGCGGATAAACCGGATCGGTGTAACCCGGCGTGGACGGATGGCCGGGGCTCACCAGTGAATCGACAAACGCTTCATCTTCCACCGTAATGGTGACATCGAGCGCATCCAGGTAATCCTGCCATTGCGCAAACGTTCGCGGCCCTGCGATCACGGCACTCACGGCTTTGTTGGCCATTACCCATGCAGTGGCGAAATGCGCGAGCGAAACATTTTTTCTTGCGCAATATTTTTGCAATGTCTGCGCAATCGCGAGAGACTCCTCACGAAACTCGGTTTGCAAAATGCGTTTGTCACCGCGGCCTGCGCGCGTGCCTTCCAAAGGCTTGGCCCCGGGCGCATATTTTCCGGTTAAAACGCCGCGCGCAATCGGACTGTACGGCACCACTCCGATGCCGTAATGTGCGCAGGCAGGCAGTATCTCCACCTCGGGCATGCGATTGAGCAGGTTGTAATACGGCTGGCAAACGACCGGGCCGGGCATATTCAGCGCGGCGACCACACGCATCACTTCCGCAATACGCCAGCCACGAAAATTGGATACCCCCCAGTAGCGGATTTTGCCATTGCGTAACAATGCTTCGATTGCCCGTAACGGCTCCTCCAGATCCATGCCGTTGTAATCGCGGTGAAGATAGTAGATGTCGATGTAATCGGTATTGAGGCGCGCCAGACTCGCCTCGACTTCGCGCATCATCCAGCTGCGCGAGTAGTGCGATTCGTTTGCTTGGTCCGACATCTTGTTGCCGATCTTGGTGGCGAGAATCCAGTTGGCTCGATCGCCGCGCAGCAACTCCCCGACCATCGTTTCGGACGCGCCGGTCGAATAGACGTCTGCCGTGTCGATGAAATTGACGCCATGTTCGCGGGCATGCGAAACGATATTGCGTGCCTCGGCCAGTTCGGTCTGGTCGCCGAACATCATCGTGCCGAGGCACAGGGTGGAAATTTTGAGGGGGCTTTTGCCGAGATTGCGGTAGTGCATGGTGGGGCTTTCGTTAAGGCGGGACTCCGGGAATATAGCCTTATTGAACCGACACGTGCCAAGTGAGTACTGCGTATTTTTTAGCTGCTATGCGTCGAGGGCATGGGAGCAGGCAGCTCGCTCCTCATCGAAGACCCTGGCCAACCAGCCACAGAGGTGATCAAATCGCGCCCGCGATTCGGCGTGGCGGCAAAGCGCGTACACCGTGCTGTGCTGCAGGATGGCCGATTCAATGAAATCCAGCGCGTCGAGCTTCTGGCTTCTGGCCCAGAGTGCATAGTGTTTGGTGTACCGCGTGACCGTTACCCAGGAAGCGAAATTGTCCGAAGGGTAATGCACGCCCGCCATCACACGTCGATCCCCGAAATCGACCGCCAACTGCATGGCACGGGCGCGGCTGGTCTCGCGCGCCTCTGCGGTCTCAAGCAACCAAGCGGCTGCAACCCCCAGCATCCCCTGAGCACCATGCCCCGAAATCAGAGATGCGTGCAAGGAGGACTTCGCGTACTCCCAGGGAAACTTGGACAGGCCGAGTACTAGCGCGGCGTTGTAAGGGCGCGGCCGTCGAAAGCGCCGCTTGAATGCGAAGGTCAGACTTTCGAGCCGCTTGCCCGCTTCTTGCGCGTGCGCCGAAAAATCCGCACTGACCCCAGTCGACTTAAGGTATTCGTAAACAGACGGTGCAGCCAATCCGTCGATGTCTTCGCCACGAAAACAATCAAGATGCGTTGAGTGCCCGCCACTGACCGGCGGCGTCGTAAGCAGCCCAGCCAACTCGCGGCAAATCACCACATCAGCGAGCGCAAGGCTCGATGCATCGTACATGGAAATTCCGACGTCACTCCAGCAGCAGTTCTCCTGATCCCACCAAGGCCAAATGTTCTTGCCAATCTCGTCCGCGTTGCATTCCAATGCGTGCCGCCAATCTGCATGTAAGCCCGCGGGCACGAACCAATCAGGCGGCAATACCGGGGGCTCGGCCTCGTTGCGAACATCGAGGAAGCCGAATGGTGCCCAAATGGCGTTCATTCAACCCCGCTCCCGTTACGAGTGATGAATAGATGGTTGAAGACGGAATTAGTCATACGTCGAAAAAAATTAAGAGACCAGGTCAGGATGTTTCATCCGCTTCGATGTGAAGGAGCGTGAACGCCGTAATACCATTTGTCTTGGCAAAGGTTGTGGCGCTTAGTTTCGCAGCTTCGTAGTCCGATTGCTTAATCACGAGGGCTTGTTGAAATCCTTCCGTTGAATAGCTCACAGTGGCGCAAGGCGGGTCTGGGCAGACCGAATTCGGCACAAACGAATGCCGTTCGAACGGGGTTGTATAAACGAGCACATAAAACGATTTCGACATGATGCATTCTCCTTGGGCGGCGTTGGCAATCAATCTTAGCGCTGCATAATAGCAGCGCGATCATAGCAACATTTAGTCCAGAGCGGCCCTACCCGCGCAGGTGGGATTAGGTTTAGACGGCAGCTTTCCCGTCGGGAGGGATGAGGTTTTCTGCTACGATCATCCGACGAGTACAACAAAGATTCGACATCACGTTCGCGTGAATGAGGCGCATGTAAGAATGTTCTACAACCCAATCCCAGGAATTTTTTTCTCCGTTCAATTTGCTTGTGCGTGCTTGTTCGCTGTCACTCTTGTATCCGGTTGCGATTTGTTAAAAAACCCAGGCGATGGTGAAATGCGCGTGGTAATCGCCGTGGATCGCAACCTGAGTAAGGCGGCGAAGGTGATCGCCAACGGGTTAGAGTCCCGCCGCAGCGATATGACTGTCGCTGTCTCTCTCATTCCGATTGATTCCGATTTGCCGGAGCGCGCGGAAAATATCCAGAAAATTATTGCAACGCACCCTCAACTGGTCATCGGAGCTGACAACGTGGCGATAGCGGCTATTGTGTCTGCTGGCTACACAGGGCGGGCAATGTTTTTTACACATCTTCCGCTGGATTCGCCAGAAATTGCCCGCATCGTCGCCGGGGAATCGCCGCCTGCGGTACTCGGCATGCATTTTGACATCCATCGAAGTTGCATCGCATGGCTGCGGGAGCTTTCCGGCAAAGATGCACGGATCGGCATTATTTCGCACCCTTTGCGCAGGGGTGAAATGCAGAGTTCCAGATTTGCCAAAGTAGCCATCGCATCAGGTAACTTCACCGTCTTCGAGGTCACAAACACGGAGGAGGCAGCTGAGTTATTTCGGCGATCGGCAATTTTGAATATCGACGCCTGGTATGCGCTTCACTCGCCGGCGGTATGGCGCGAGCCAATTGTATTGACCGAGGCCGCCGTTGGTGCCGGTCGACCACTTGCAATGGAACATTCTCACTACTATGCGGAGGTGGGTAGCCTCATTGGGTGCGCGATTAACCAGGATTTTGTCGGTGCTGCGGTACATGCTGCGCGTTTATTACTTGCTGGCGCGAATCCAGGCGAACTCACCACATCCGTTGCGTCCTCTATGGCCATTTCGATAAATCTTCAGACTGCGCAGAGACTCAATATCGAAGTTCCCATGCCCCTGGCGATGCGCGCAGACAAGCTTTTCCCGGTGACGACAGTACCCGCGAGCGGGTACTAGGCCCCTGATGATAAACACGAACAAGCGTGACGGCGCACTCACGCGCCGCTACTTTCAAACACTGTTTAGTGCGCTGTCAGTGCTGATTGCCATTCTGGTGATGGTGTTTTCCGTCGTTTCCTTTAGCAGTGCCTGGACTTCGAGCGAATCATTGCAACGCGCCTATATCGAGCGTGTGGCGGCGCGTATCGATAGTTACCTTGGTTCGCTTGAGAATTTTTTGGGCGAGTCAGTCAAGTTACCGTGGCAGGCAACACAATTGCGCGATGGGACACTCGGTCTGGAGCTGCATCGTCTAATGAAACTGAGCAGGCCGATGTTGTGGATTGACGTACAACGCAACGATGGATCGCCGCTGTTGTCTGCGCGTCGCGGAGAACTTAACGACGCAGGGCAAGCCCAGTCGAACCCTAACCATTTTCCGACAGTCACTGGATGCTCCGGGTCTGCGGTCATTCTGCCGATTGAGCAACGGATACTTTTGCAACCCGTTTTTGCGATTCGCGTTTGCGACCAATCGAACGGTCTCGCCCTCGTTGCCTACGTAGACTTCCGGATTCTGGAAAAGGAGCTGCGTAGCGTGGATATTGGCGAAGACTCCACATTGGCCGTCATCGATGATGGCGCACGTATCGTCATGCACGAGAATCCCTTTCTTTCCATCAAGCGACAATCGTGGCGTGAAGTCGAGTACGTTGGCGCGCTGTTACCGCTTCGAAAAGACGCACAGCCGAAGTCCGTAGCGGCAAGAAACGCACAGGGTGCATGGGTATTGGCAACCGGTGTTGCCTTGAATAATGCACCTTGGGTAACGCTCATCGAGCAGCCACTCACGCGAGCACTTCGGCCACTTATCGAGGCGTCGATGCTAGCCGGGGTAATGATCATTCTCGGATTGCTGACCGTCTGGGCGGCGAGTGCCTACATGTCTCGCATCCTCGCCAAGCCAGTCAGCGACCTGCGTAAATTTGTCGATGCCAGGTTTGAACAGACCCAGCTCATTTCTCCGGTCACGACTGATGATAAGAACGTAAATGAACTCGACCATCTCTCCCGTCGTTTCGGTGAAATGGCCGACCAGCTTCAGTCGTACACCACCTCTCTCGAGCAAAAAGTCTCGGAGAAAACCGCCCAGCTCGAACTCGCCAACCGCCACAAGTCAGAATTCCTCGCCAATATGTCGCACGAGCTGCGCACACCGCTCAATGCGGTGATCGGATTCTCGGACGTGTTGAACGAACGATATTTCGGTGAACTCAACCCCAAACAGGGGGAATACGTCAAGGACATCAACGAATCGGGCCAGCATTTGCTCTCACTGATCAACGACATCCTTGATCTGTCGAAAATTGAG
This sequence comes from Usitatibacteraceae bacterium, assembly GCA_046589675.1. Lineage (GTDB taxonomy): Bacteria > Pseudomonadota > Gammaproteobacteria > Burkholderiales > Usitatibacteraceae > UKL13-2. The sequence goes on along the minus strand of JBKJVA010000078.1, from coordinate 8,761 downwards.
GCGGGCCATATGGACCTGGATTTGAACCAGTTCAGCCTGTCAATAGCCATAGATAACGCGATGGTGCTGGTGCGTGAGCGCGCACTTCGACACCAACTGCAGTTGCGCGCCAAGATTGCGCCAGACGTGACGGACGTGGTCGCCGACGAGCGCAAATTCAAGCAGATATTGATCAATTTACTCACCAACGCCGTGAAGTTTTCCTACCCTGGCGGGTGGGTTATGGTGATGGCGCAGCGTGACACAAATGGCGTTATGGTCACGGTGAAGGATTCTGGAATGGGTGTTGCGCCTGAAGATCATGCGACAATTTTTCAGGAATTTCGTCAATTGAAATCCAGCGGGAGCGCCAAGCTGGAAGGCACGGGATTGGGGCTGTCACTGGCCAAGCGTCTGGTGGAGTTGCACGGTGGACGGATCTGGGTGGAGAGCGAACTGGGCAAAGGTGCGTCTTTCGTGTTTACGTTGCCGGACCGGACATTGATTTTGCCGATGCCACTAACGCTACCTGCGCCACAATAATTTTATGGAGAAGCATCTAGACCTAGACGCGCGCAGGTGCCCATCTGGACTTTCTGGCGACTTAAGGGTTACGATAGCTTCCGCCATCCCGAGTCTGCCAATGAACGCCAACAATTTCGCCGTATTCGAATCTAACGCCCGCGCCGCTGGTTTCGATGAAGCCGTCGTGCGAGAGTGGGCACCTGACACAATGGTCGAAATGCACGCCCATCCATTTGACGCCGATGCGGTAGTGACACAAGGCGAGATGTGGCTGACCTGCGGGGCCGACACGCGCCACCTAAAGCCCGGGGATACCTTTTCGTTGGCGAGCGGTGTTCTCCACGCCGAACGCTACGGTCCGCAGGGTGCCACTTATTGGGTCGCGCGACGCACATCTTCCCGTAACACGCAATAACAGTTCAGAAGTAGCGCGCCAGCGCTATAGTTTTGCAACGACGGGCGGCGCTAGCGGCTCGCGCGTGGCGCGTTCGCAGTCGTTATGCGATCCCACAACGATGCACGTTTTTCTGCACCATTCGCGGCAAAACTAGGCATCTCATCGTAAGGTGTTAATCCCATCTCGGCCTTTAAATCCTGTTTGCGTTCGGACATCAACTTCCCCAAGGACGCCAAATTCATGTGCGCCTTACGTACTTTGGGAAACATCTCTGTCTCCCCCTCTTTCACATGATGTTCGATGTATTCGGCCAGCACTGTGAAACGCGCGCAGGTCATGGGGTCGTCGGCACTTCCGTCTTCGATTTGTGCGATCAAGTCTTTTGCCCCTGCGTGCTCCACGTCGGCTTCGTTAAGTAACGCGTCTTCATCCGGTAACGCTTTGCGGACAGCCGGGTAGAAAATTTCTTCTTCCACCTGTGCGTGAGTTTTCAATTCACCGCATGCGGCGTCTATCAACTCTTGCTTTAGACCATCGAACTCGCCATCGGGCTTTTGTTGCACCGAAAACCATATTGAACTTCGCCGAGTTGGCGTATGCTGAGCGGGCGTTGCGGCACCAGTTGCAGTTGCGCGCCGGAGGTGACGGACGTGGTCGCCGACGAGCGCAAATTCAAGCAGATATTGTTCAATTTACTCACCAACGCTGTGAAGTTTCCTACCCGCGCGGGTGGGTTATGGTAATGGCGCGGCGTGATACAAATGGAATTATGGTCACGGTAAAGGATTGTGGGATGGGCGCTGCGTCTGAAGATCATGCAACAATTTTTCAGGAGTTTCGTCAATTGAAATCCAGCGCGATCGCCAAGCTGGAAGGAACGGGATTGGGGCTGTCACTGGCCAAGCGTCTGGTGGAGTTGCACGGTGGACGGATTTGGGTGGAGAGCGAACTGGGAAAAAATGCGTCCTTCATGTTTACGTTGCCGGACCGGACATTGATTTTGCCAATGCCTCTAACGCTACCTGTACCACAATAATTTTATGGAGAAGCCCTTGATACTCATTGTTGAAGACGACGAAAAAAGCCGCCGGTTGATGAAGGACGTGCTTGAGCATCAGGGCTATGCGGTGTTGGAGACCGACCAGGGCGAAGTCGGCCTCGATCTCATTCGAAAGTGCCACCCGCAGCTGGTGCTGATGGATATTCACCTCCCCGGCATTTCCGGACTTGATGCAATTCGCGAAATTCGCGGGGATGCGGAGATTGCCAAGACACAGGTGATCGCCGTGACGGCATCGGTGATGGGCAACGTTCGCGAAAAAATCCGCGAGGCGGGGTTCGATGGGTTCGAACCTAAACCATTAAATCTGAAGGCATTTTTGGGTACTATTCGAAGGTTGGTGCCGGTTTGAAAAGGATGGCAATCAACTTGGCACGGCGGCGTGTGTTGGTGAACACGCCGGCCTGTCGGCACCGCTCTTCCGCTCACGGAGGAGGAGAGTTATTGGCGAGTGTGCTTGTGGGGTAGTCGCCGTATGGCCTTAGTTGTTCAATAAAATTATGCACCAGCCCTCGGAGGGGCGATGATCGCAGCAACAGATCCTGTAAGTGTGTCGGGCACAAAAGGTACTGGCACCATCCTGGTCGTTGATGACAACGGGGCCAACCGGCGTTTGCTCGTTGACCTCCTCACCGTCCACGGCTATGCGCTATGCAGTGCAGACGATGGCCCGTCGTGCCTCGCTTTGGTGGCAGCGTCCCCTCCGGATCTGATTTTGCTCGATGTCATCATGCCAGGCATGGACGGCTTTACGGTGTGCCGCACATTGCGCGAAGACCCGCGCCTGCGCATGCTACCCATCGTGATGGTGACGTCACTCGATCCGTATCAGGAACGGGTGAAGGGGCTGGATGCAGGTGCCGATGATTTTCTTTCCAAGCCTATCCATGCGCCGGAGTTGCTTGCGCGCGTGCGGTCGCTGTTGCGGGTGAAGCATCTTTACGATCAGGTCGCAGCGCAAGCGCATGAGCTGGCAGCCTGGAATGCAACGCTTGAGCAGAGGGTTGCTGAGGAGGTTGCGCGCAGCGAAAAGTTGATGCGTTTGAAGCGCTTTCTTTCGCCACAGTTGGCAGATTTGGTGGTTGCCGGCGGCGCGGAAGACCCGCTGATTTCGCATCGTCGTGAAATCGCGGTAGTGTTTATCGATCTGCGCGGCTTCACGGCGTTCGCAGAATCAACCGCGCCAGAATTGGTAATGCAGGCGCTCCGCGAGTTTCATGGCGCGATGGGGCGCCTGGTTGAGCAATATGGCGGCACGCTGGAACGTTTCACCGGCGACGGCATGATGGTGTTCTTCAACGATCCGGTACCGATACCCGATGCTGCGCGGCGTGCCGTGGATATGGCGATGGCGATGTGCAGCGAGACCGGGCAACTGTCTGCGCATTGGCAGCAAAAGGGCTTCGCGCTCGATGCCGGCATTGGGGTCGCAATGGGTGTTGCCACATTGGGCGCGATTGGATTCGAGCAGCGCATCGATTACGGAGCGATCGGCACCGTTACTAATCTTGCGGCGCGACTGTGCGCAGAAGCGCCGGGCGGAGAAATCTATGTGTCGCAGCGCATCCATGCCGAAATTGATGGCGCCTATGTCACCGAATCGCTGGGTGAACTATCGTTGCGCGGTTTGTCCGGCACCCAGCGCGCCTATCGGTTGATCGTCACGCGGGAAATCGCGGCGACATGAAGCGCACCACCCAGTTGGCCCACATCCGCCAGCTCTGCTGCATCGGGCTGCCGGGGCAAGCGTTGATGCCGGCATTATTACGCGCGATCCGCGAATACGTTTCTGCCGAGTCGGCGGGGTTTTTCTGGGTCGATGCGCAAGGTGAGATGACCAATCTCTACGCTGACCGTATGTTGGCACCGGGATTGATGCGCGTCTATTTCGAACGCTACTACGACGGTGGTGAGCTGCCGTTTCGCAAGGCTTTTATTAAACGCGCGCAGGCAACCGACGCGGTCAGCTCCTCGACCGCTTCGCCGGAACTGGCCAAAACGGCTTACTACAACGAAATACTCCGCCACCTCGATGCACATCATGTGATGTATGCCGTGATTCGCGACCAGGGACATGCACTGGGCCAATTGTCGCTATATCGCCCGCGGCAATCATCGGCCTTCAACGCGGAAGAGCGTAGCGCGATCCAGGATATTTCGCATTACGTCGCCCACGCGGTAAACCGCCCCAAGGATGTCGCCGCGCACGTTGAGTTTGTGGATGCTGGATCCGAGGGCATGGTCGTGATCGATTTTCAGGGCCAGATCATCGAAGCGGCGGCGACCTCCCTCAATCTGTTGTCGATGGCTCTCAAGCGCGACTTCAATCCGTCGTCCCCGCCCCTGGTTGCGGGTGACACTGCATCCGGACCGGTACAGCAGTTGCTGGTGCTATTGCAGAAAGTGATTCTGGGCGAAACAGCTGCTGCCCCGCGCATCGCAATCGACGGACCATGGGGTCGCTTCCTGCTCAGTGCCTACGCGCTCGACGGCGACGGCACCGCACCGGTATCGCGCGCGGCCATTCACATTCGCCGTCAGCAGCCGATGATCCTGAAACTGGCCGAGGCGATGGGTTCATTCGATATTTCACCGCAGCAGCGCGAGGTTGCCCTGCTGCTCGCGCAAGGTCGCAGCAATCAACAAATCGGTGCGGCGTTGAACGTGAGTGGCAATACCGTCAATTACCATATCAAACAACTTTTCATGCGGCTCGACGCACATGATCGCGCCGATGCGGTGGCGAAGATGCTGGCGGGCGCATAGTAAACCACCTCAGCCTTAACTAAACTGCATTGTCCAGATTCGGGCAATGCGTGGGCCGCGGTCGCAGCGCAAAATAGTTCCGACCCGAGCCCTACGCGAACACGCGCGCCAATGCGTCGTAATCCGAAAGTTCGTTGTAAATCTGCGCAGAAATGCGCACCCAGAGACGGCCGTCGATCGCGTGGATGGGGACTTCTATCAGGTGATCCTGCAGCAATTGCATCCGCCAGTGCGCGACTGATTCTTTGTTGGCGGGTGCATCGACGGGCAGCGGCAATGTCACCATGCCAGCAAACATTTCAGACGGTGCACCGGGCACCACACCCCAGGCGCGCGCCAGCAGCGCCGCTGCATCACGCGCTTGTTCTTGCAGCGCACGGCGATAGCGCTCTGCACCGAGTGCGTCAATAAATTGCAGCGCGGCACTTATTGCGAGCCGCGCGCTGGGATCAGCCGTCCCGGTCCAGGCAAACTCGTTCTGGTAGCCTTCGCCGAAGTAATTGGAAATCACTGCCGGGTGCAGATCGCGCTGACCTTCAGGCGTGGCGACGATGAAACCGCAACCTTTGGGCGCACACAGCCATTTGTGACAGTTGCCGACATACCAGTCGACGCCCATGTCGCCAAGCGCATCGAGCGCCAGCGGCAACAATCCGGGTGCATGCGCGCCATCGACCAACACCCGCACGCCTTGCTCGCGACACAGGCGCACGACTGCGTCGAGTGGCGTGATCACCGCCAGCGGTGAAAAAATATGATCGATGATCGCGATACGCGCGCCACCCTCGATCGCCTCGGTGTACGCATTGACAAGTGCTTCTGCGCTCGCCAGTGGCCACGGCACCTGTGCTTCGATCACCTGCAAATCGTGCCGTTCGGCGAGAAAGCGCGCAGTGTTTTTCACGGCGGGATAAGCATGATTGGCGAGCACGATGCGATCGCCTGCCTTCCAGCGCATCGAGCGCAGCACGGCGTTGACACCTGCTGTGGCGTTCTCGACCAATGCCAGACGCGATGGCGATGCGCCTACAAATCGTGCCAGCCGCGCACCTGCGGTTTGCAACGCGTCCGGCAAAATATCGCCCATAAAGCGTACCGGCTCCCGCTCCAGCTCTTCGCGCCAGCGCAGTTGTGCGGCCTGCACAAAAAGCGGCGTGGCACCGTACGAGCCATGGTTGAGAAAATGTATGGCGGGGTCGAGCGACCACAAGCTGCGCAGGTGATGACCGAAGGGCGCATTCGGTGAGGGAAGCTGCGCTGAGGATTGGGTGCTCATATTATCTGCATCATATAACTGACTAAAACTTTCGTAACGCTATCGAATATCCATATCGGGCTTGCCGAGCAGACGGAAGACCTTGTGCACGAGCCATGCCGTTGCGCCGAAGTACAACATCAAGAGGCCCATCATTACACCGCCAGGGCGTGCCAGCCACATTACGAAAAACGTCACCGCAATCCATCCAACGGCTCCGGCGAGAAATGCAGAAGCGCGCACGCGTCGCCCGCCGAGCAGTTCGTACACACCCGCCGCACCCATGTAGATGAAGACCAGCCAGCCTGCGGATTCGGTGATGGTTAGAAGTAAGGGCACGGTGGTTCCATTCAATTTTTTAACAGTGTTCTGAAGAGTGTATTGCAGAGTGGCCTTGTCCGTAACCGTCGGGACGGCAATAGTTGCAAGTCGATGTACCGATTTGCCAAGCGAAAGCCGCGTCAACTAAATGCAGCGAGGCATTTCGGGTAAGCCGCATAAATTTGCGTGATCGAAGCGGCTCTCCGGGTCTAGAGACCAAGGCTCACTTGGACGCTGTCTTTCCAAGGTGCTTAAGGAATTCACTCGGTGCCAGGATCTCGAAAGGCGTTGCCTTACTTAGCGCCAGCAAGTCCTTGTCTCCCGTGATTAGCGCGTCCGCCTTGCTGGCCGCTGCCAGCAACAGGAAAGCCTCATCGTCCTCGTCCCGGCAACGTGGCAATTTGACACGTGTTTTTGGTTCGGGCAGGGTTTCGCAGTAAGGCAAGTACGCGACGAGCACGTCTTCCTGCTGCAGTTGGTCGAGCTCAAATTTCGGGTAGCGGAGCACGCTGAGCAGCTCTTCGGCGGTTGCGCGGGATACCACCGGTACACATTCGCCGCTTTGCCACGCCCGCTTGATCGCGACCATCGCACCGCTTTTGAATACCAGGGTTGAGAGCAGGACATTGGTGTCGATCACCACCCGCAACTGTTGCCGCCCGGAAGGCGCTGACATGCTATTTGGTGCGCGCGGTGCGTTTTTGTTTGCGTGCCCAGGTCACGGCCTTGGCAATGTCCTTTTCCGTGATGCCGAGCTCGGCGAGTTTTTCCTGCACGGCTTCGAGGCCACCGAGCTTTACCGGCGTCAGGACAATGATTTGGCCGTCCGTTCGCACACTGTAATAGTCCGCGCGCACTTGTTCGACCACCGTTTTAGGGAGGGTCAGTTGATTCTTGGAGGTCAGTTTTGCGAGCATAAATTGCTTTCCGGGATTCCTTACTTCCTTACTTTACGCTTTTTTGGCATGTGTGTCGTCCGGCACGAAACGCCGTCGCCCAGCGCAGGGTGAAGCGGGGGATTCGCGATGCACCTCAATAAGCCCACCTCTCAGGTGACGGCACCGGTGGCGGCCTGATCGCGCTTCTGGCCGGTTTGTTTGAACAGGAACGTGGCAATCGCCCGATGGATGATCTGTAAAACCGGCGCGAGCAATTCGGGATGGACCGCGAAGAGGCTTCTCAGCGGTATAGGGAACGACAACACCCACTGGCGCACCGGCCCCTTGGGGATGACGCAATCGATCAGATGGGCAGCAGCTTCGGCCATGCGCCGAGTGCCGCACGAGGGACATATGCCGCGCCGCTTACAGGAGAAGGCCACCAGTTTCTCTTCCCTGCAGCCGTTGCAGCGTAGGCGCAGCAAGCCGTGAGCGAGGATGCCGCACGCCCGTCAAAAGTCAGTTAATTGTATGGGCGAGAAAGCGCGAACTCTCGCACCCGTTCAAGCCGCTGCGTGAGGCGGCGCAGATTGCTGTGGAGGAAGCCGTGTCAGGTGACGTGGCACTGGTATTCGGCAACGAGGCAATGTGCCTGTCCAACGAGGAGGTGGATCGTTGCCAGTTGGTTTCGGCGATCCCGGCCAATGGCGAGTACTCTTCGCTGAATGTTTCCCAGGCTGTGCAAGTAGCCGCGGACGAAGTGATGATGACGGCAAACGCGTTTGGTGTGGCCGCTGACACCGTTCGCCCGCAAGCGAGTATCGGTGAGATTGAAGGATTCCTGAAACACTTCGAGGCAACGGCGATTGCGAACGGATTTCTCAATACACACGAGCCGAAACGTTTCATGACGCGGATGCGGCGTTTGTTCATGCGCGCGCGCATGGAGCCGGAGGAAGTGGCGAGCTTGCGTGGGTGGCTTGCTGCGTTTGTGAAGCGGCAGTAGCGGTGAAGGTCGTAGGACGGTTTTTGCCGATGGAGCAAGTGACCCGAACATTATTTCAAACTCAAGCACTGGCGCGGTGTTTGTGGCATATTTGGCTGGGAAGGCCCGTCGAATGGCGGTCTACGGTCAATTATGCTGGTTGTGGAGAAATCACGGTGAATTACGGGAGTATTTTTATACATACTGCCCGCCCATGCGCGATGCCGCTCACATCTGGGCCGCGTCCGCCAAAAACATGCTACCCTGATAAAGCAGTTTGGGCTAGGCTGTCGATCAACCGGGAAACAACGGTTGTTTCGAGAACCAGACTACCAAAGCACCTCGGTCCGATCAACTATCTCGCTAAGTCAATGAAGTCTAACTCAAGAAACTACTAACACTTTGGAGTGCCCGATGCTTAAGGAATATCACTATGACGAACTAATGCGCTGGCCCAAAGGCGAGCGCGTTGCCGTGTTCCTCACCTTCGACTTCCAGGGCGGCGAGGACGTCAAGCCGGACAAGAACGGTGTCCTCAACTACGAGAGCTGGAGCCAGGGCGAATATGGCCCCCATCACGCGGTCTACCGCCTGC
>JBKJVA010000141.1:0-2766 GCA_046589675.1 Usitatibacteraceae bacterium | reverse complement strand
GTGGCGATGGCCTCATTGTCTTCGGGTGTGATGCGCTCAAGAAACCGGTACATCAGCTCGCGCCATGCCCAGAAATTATCGCCACTCGGCCCTGATCGCTCGGTGAGGCCGGCCATGGCGCGTTGGAATGCATGCGAGTGCAAATTGGCCATGCCAGGAATGACCGCACCGTTGGCAATCTCTGCATCGTTTGGAACGGTATTGGGCGTGACACGAACGATCAAGTCGCCGTCGATTTCTATCAGGACATCGCGACGCCAGCCATCGATTAACAGCGCCTCCCTGGCGAAAACATTCCTGACGGTCATTGATCAGACGAGCACAGCAGTTGGCCGACCATTTCGTTAAAGGCGGCGTGACGAATCAGCGCCGTCGCCGCTTCTATATCAGGGCTGAGCAGGCGATCATGGTCGTAATGCGGCACCTTGGCTCGCACCAGCGCATGGGCTCGCTGCAACGCGGGCGAAGTCGTGAGCGGCAACCGCAGATCGATGCCTTGTGCTGCGGCAAGCAGTTCAATGGCAACGATACCTGCGGTGTTCTCGGCCATCTCGCCCAATCGCCGCGCCGCAAAGGTCGCCATGCTGACGTGGTCTTCCTGATTGGCGGATGTGGGCAATGAATCAACCGATGCCGGGTGCGCCATCGATTTATTTTCCGAAGCCAGTGCGGCGGCGGTCACCTGCGCCATCATATAGCCGGAATTGAGTCCACTATCTTTCACCAGAAACGGTGGCAGTCCCGACAAGCCCGGATCGACCAGCAGGGCGATGCGCCGCTCGGAAAGAGCACCAATTTCAGCCACCGCAATCGCCAGTTGGTCGGCGGCCATTGCGACCGGCTCGGCGTGAAAATTTCCACCGGATAGCACTTCGTCGTCGCTGTTACCAACACCGGGGAAAACCAGCGGGTTGTCGGTGACGCCATTGGCTTCAATTTCAAGGGTGCGCGCCGCGCCCAGCATCACATCCAGACAGGCACCCATGACCTGCGGTTGGCAGCGCAACGAATACGGATCCTGCACCTTGTCATCGCCCACCAGGTGCGAATCGCGTATGCCACTGCCGCTCAGCAACGCCCGATAGATTTCGCCCGTGCGGATCTGTCCCGGTTGCCCGCGCAATTGGTGAATACGCGCATCGAACGGTGTATCGCTGCCCATCGCCGCATCGACGCTCATGGCGCCGGCCACCATTGCCGCGGCAAATGCGTTTTCAATCTGGAACAAGCCATGAATGGCCAGCGCAGTGGAAACCTGCGTGCCGTTCAACAGTGCCAGGCCTTCCTTTGGTGCCAGCGTGATGGGCGACAGTCCCGCTGCGATCAACGCGTCCAACGCAGGCAGGCGCTTGCCGCCCACATGCGCCTCACCCATGCCGAGCAGCAGCGCCGACATATGTGCCAACGGCGCAAGGTCGCCGGATGCGCCGACCGATCCCTTGGAGGGAATGATGGGATACACACCCGCATTCAGCAGTCGCAACAGCGCTTCGACAATCAGTGATCTCACGCCCGAACGTGCGCGCGCAAGGCTGGCTATTTTAAGAAGTAAAACCAGTCGCACCACGATATCCGGCAGCGGCGCGCCGACGCCCGCACTGTGTGAAAGCACCAGATTTCGTTGCAGCGCTTCCAGTTGATCCGCAGGGATATGCGTGTTCGCGAGTTTGCCAAAACCGGTATTGATGCCATACGCTGGCGCGCCCGCGGCGACGATGCGCTCCACCGCCTGCGCACCGGCGCGAATGTCGTCCCATACATCTGCTTTAATTTCGAACGTGACGTGTTCATCACGCACATAGCGCAGTTGGCTTAAGGTGAGCTTTCCGGGGACGATGGTGAAGAGTTTTGTCATGGCGCGATTATAAGCGCTAGAACTGCTGGAATCGCGACGGAAAGTTAAACTCTAGCACTGGCGCGGCTTAGCAAGTTATTTCGGCCTGGAAGGCCGGTAAAATGGCGTTCTATGAAAAAAACATGTGCGTTTGCGGCAGGTCGACGAATCAGGAAGACCAGCAAGACGAAATACCAGTCTTTCAATGGGAGCGGCGACACTTCTCGCTGCAATATTTCACCTCGGTCCAATTCTTGGCCCACGCCTTGCGCCAAGTCATCGGTTTGCCGCAAACGGCGCAGGGTTTACTGGGAAGAGTGGACTTGTTACCTTTGAAGTCAGCTTTCATGGCGACGAACTATCGTTCAAATTAGCGACTTGGCAACGTCCATAACCACGTCGCGACCACCGCACAGCAGGCCGCCGGTATCCAGTGCACGCTGGGCGGCAACAGCCACCACGACGCTACCGAACTTAGTGTCATCATCAACGTCGCCAACTGTTTGGCGCGCAATGGCACAGCCCGATTGGCGCGCCAGTTTTGCACCATTGGGCCAAAACGCGGATGCTGCATCAACCATCGTTCCCAACGTTCACTGCCGCGCGAAAAACATACTGCCGCAAGCAATACGAACGGCGTGGTAGGTAATAGCGGTATGAAAATGCCAATGAACCCCAACAGCAAACACGTCCAGCCAGCAATAAGCCATAGCGCGCGGTGCGATCGCGTCAGCCAGTTCAACGCGTCTTCTTCAACTCACCTGTTTCGATCAGGCGAATCACATCCGCAGCGCCACCGACCAACACCCCATCGATAAACACCATCGGGAAAGTCGGCCAGCCAGTCCACATTTTAAGAGCGTTGCGCCGCCGCCAGTTATTGAAATAGCTACCGTACTCCAGATAGTGATGCGCAATACCCGCCGCATCGA
>JBKJVA010000042.1:0-1884 GCA_046589675.1 Usitatibacteraceae bacterium | reverse complement strand
CCTTCATAACCTTCCTGCTGGCGGTGTTTTTCCTGTTTTCCAGAGGCCTGCACCTGTCGATTGAATTTGAAGGTGGTATGGTGATGGAAGTAAATTCCGCGAACACTGCCGAGCCTGATCGTATTCGTGAGGCGTTGAAAAGCGACGGCTTCCTGGATATTTCGGTGATCAATTTTGGCTCCGCCAAAGACGTGCAGATTCGATTGCCCTTGAAGATGATTGATGGCGCGCAGAATCAGAATGAAGCCATGCAGAAGCAAAGTGATCGCGTCATGGCGTTATTGAAAAAATCGGACGCCTCGGCCACACTCAAGCAGACACAGGTAATTGGCAGTACCGTTGGCAAAGAGCTTGCGTACGACGGCGCGTTGGCGCTGCTTGCGGTTTGCGCCGGTATCATGATTTATCTGGCGATCCGTTTCGAGTGGCGTTTTGCAGTCGCGACCATCATCGCCAACTTGCATGACGTGGTCATCATCCTGGGATTCTTTGCTTTTTTCCAATGGGAATTTTCATTGCCGGTGCTTGCTGCCATTCTCGCGATCCTCGGCTATTCGGTCAACGAGTCGGTGGTGGTGTTTGATCGCGCGCGCGAGAATTTCCGCAAGATGCGCAAGGCGACCACATCGGAAATTTTAGACGCGGCTATAACGGGTACGATTTCACGAACGATCATCACCCACGGTTTGACGCAGATGATGGTATTGGCCATGCTGATATTTGGCGGACCCAGCCTGTTCTACTTTGCGCTGGCATTGACCATCGGTATCTGTTTCGGCATTTATTCGTCGGTGCTGGTGGCGTGTCCGATTGCAAAATATCTCGGCGTATCGCGCGAGGATTTTGTCAAGCCTGTGAAAAAGGACGGCGATCCGGAAGTTATCTCGGCAAGTCCTTAATCCCGATCTGCGAGGAACATGTTCGTGGAGTGGCTGAGCGCCGCCGTCGATCTGGTTTTGCATCTTGACCGCCATTTGGCAGTTTGGATAGCTGCCTATGGCGGGTGGATTTACCTCATCCTTTTTGTCATTATCTTCGCAGAGACGGGTTTGGTGGTCGCACCGTTTTTGCCCGGTGACTCGTTGCTGTTCATCGCCGGCTCATTGGCGGCACTTGGCGGCATGGATGTCCACTTGCTGGTGTTGCTATTGTTCACGGCGGCGGTCCTTGGCAACGTCTGCAATTACGAAATTGGCCGCTATTTCGGCGCACGCTTCTTTGTGAACGACAAGGCGAGGTTTCTCAATCCGAAGCATCTGGAACGGACTCACGCTTTTTTTGAGCGCTGGGGTGCGGCGGCTGTGGTGCTCGCCCGATTCGTACCGTTCCTGCGTACCTATGTGCCATTCGTCGCGGGAATGGCGAACATGACCCGTGCGAAATATATTGCCTATACCGTCATTGGTGCAGCGGTATGGGTCGGGTCGCTTGTCTATCTTGGCTACTTCTTCGGCAATATCCCCTGGGTCAAGCAGAATCAGGGTTTACTGGTGATTGGGATCATTGTCTTAAGCGTGTTGCCAATTGTGATCGCGGCGATCAAAGCAAAATTCAGCGCACGGGCACCGATTTAGCAAATCGCTTGGGAGCAGTCAGGCGCGCGAAAAAGATTGCGGCCAGGAAAAAGCTGACCGAGAGCACCACCTCAGCAAGCGCCAAGCTCGCCGACAAGCCGCGTTCGGACCAGGCGCGGACCACGCCCTCGGTGAAATAAAATAACACGAACATCGACGCCCATTGGTACGTATAGCGTTTACCGCGAAGTATGCCGAATAACGGTATCAACAACGGCACGGCTTTCAGCATCAGCCACGATCCACCGGGCCTAAGCGGGGCAAGTACAGTCTCCCATGCGATACACAGTGCAATAAGCCCGATGAGGCT
>JBKJVA010000224.1:0-2642 GCA_046589675.1 Usitatibacteraceae bacterium | reverse complement strand
GTGCAAAAATAAGTAAAACTCTATTACCGGCGCGTGTTTCGGACGTAAAATGTCACAAAGAGCGCTCCAGCGCTAGACTTTGGTTACTTGGTTTACAAATTGTCTGGTGGCAGACTCGCTAGCGCAATCTGCTTTTACACTGGCGACCAAGTGCTAAATCCCTGTAAAATAGCGAGTTTTCCGGCATATGCCTGCGCAGTAATTGAAAGCGCGGATATCGATTCCGGACCTTCCCGCGCGACCAGCACAATTCATGAGTAAAACCCTGCAAGCCGTACGCGGCATGAACGACCTGCTTCCGCAGGATGCGTCGCGTTGGCAATTTTTGGAAGATACAACCCGTCAGGTCTTCGAGCAATACGGCTACCGCCTGATGCGCACGCCCATCGTCGAGCCGACGCCGTTGTTCGTGCGCTCCATTGGTGAGGTGACGGATATTGTCGAAAAGGAGATGTACTCCTTTGAGGATGCAATGAACGGCGAAAAGCTGACCTTGCGTCCAGAGGCGACCGCCGGATTAGTGCGTGCGGCCATCGAACACAATATTGTGTACGAAGGCCCCAAACGCGTTTGGACATGGGGTCCGATGTTCCGACACGAGCGTCCGCAGAAGGGTCGTCATCGCCAGTTTCATCAGTTTGATGTGGAAGCGATGGGCTTTGCGGGCCCAGACGTTGACGCCGAGCAGATTTTGATGTTGTCGCGGCTTTGGCAAAAGCTCGGCTTCAAGGATGTTGCGTTACATATCAATTCAATCGGCGACGTCGAAGCGCGAAAGGCGCATCGCGAGGCGCTGGTGAAATACTTCGAAGCGCGCGCCGACGAACTTGATGAAGATGCCAAGCGCAGGCTTTATACCAATCCTTTGCGTACGCTCGATACCAAAAATCCGCAGATGCAAGCGTTGGTCGATGGTGCACCAAAATTGAAGGATTATCTGGGCGAGCAGGAGCGCAAGCATTTCGAGGGTCTGCTACAACGTCTCGATGCGGCTGGACTCGGGTACACGGTCAATCCACGTCTGGTGCGCGGCTTTGACTATTACAATCGCACGGTGTTTGAATTCATTGCCAAAGGCCGCGATTGGGAACTGACCATCGCCGGTGGCGGTCGATACGACGGCCTGTTTGAACAGTTGGGCGGAAAACCGACGGCCTCGTGTGGCTTCGGAATGGGGGTCGAGCGCGTCATGATGCTGCTGGAAGAGATCGCACCCGCGCCAGTGCCGTCTTCAGATATTTACGTTATTTACGCCGATGGCCTGGAACGACATGCGTTTACCGTTGCCGAGCAATTGCGGGACCGCGATTTATCGGTCGCAATGCACGGGACCCCAGATGGCAAGACTGCCAGCTTCAAGTCGCAGATGAAAAAGGCCGACGCCAGCGGCGCGCGCTTTGCTATCATTCTCGGTCCGGATGAAGCCTCGGCGGGGGTGGTGAGTATCAAGAATTTACGTGAGGGCGGCGAGCAACTGAAGCTTGCACTCGACGATGTTGCGCTGGCAGTGATGGCGAAGCGTTGAATATGGATTTAGTCGGTTAGAAAGGCAGGAACATTCGGTATGGCAGCTTATGATATGGAAGAACAGGAGCGCATCGACGCTCTGAAAGACTGGTGGGCGAAGTGGGGCACCTGGATTTACGCGGCGATTGGCGCATTTCTGGTCGGCGTGCTTGCTGTGCAAGGCTGGCGCTACTACCAGAAATCGCAGGGCGAACAGGCTGAGGTGCTGTTCAAGAGCGTCCAAAAGACGGCGCAAGAGGGTGCGGCTGCCAAGGAAACCAAAAAACTTTCGGAAGCCGCCAGCGCGATGGCGGAAAAATTTCCAAATACTTTTTACGCCAGCGAAGCGCAACTGATGGCTGCGAAAGCGTCATTTGATGCCAATGACTTTGCTGCCGCAAAAAAACATCTGCAGTGGGTTGCAGATAATGGGCCGGCGGTGCATAGCAATGTGGCGCGGATCCGCCTGGCCAGCGTACTGCTCGAAGAAAAGCAATTCGATCAGGCGCTGAAGATGCTCGATCAGGTGAAAGACGAGGCGTTTACGTCGATGGCAGCCGATCTGCGCGGCGACATACTTGTCAGCCAGGGACGCCGGGATGAGGCGCGTGCGGCGTATCAGATAGCGGTAGAAAAAGCCGGTGACCGAAGCCCGATGAAAGCGCTTTCGCAAGCCAAACTTGATGGCGTGGGCGGAAGCAACACCAAGCCTGCTGAAGTAAAAGTTGATGCCAGGAACAAGAAAGACAGCAAAGAGGCCGTAAAGTGACCAGACCAGTAGAGCGTTTCGCGCGCACGCCAATGCACCCCATTGCGGGCACAACTTTGCCACGCCTTCAACGGCGTGTCATCGGTTTACTTGCCTGCACATTACTGTTGACGGTTTCAGGCTGTGCCTGGTTCGGTGGTAGTGATAAAAAACCACCTGCGCTACCCGCGTTGACGACCACTAACTCTGCATCATTGGTGTGGTCTGCAAATGTTGGGAAATCCGCTGGCTACCTGTTTGTGCCGGGTTTTGGCGACCGACTCGTCTACGCGGCTTCACACGGTGGCGACGTGTATGCGCTGTCCGAAGAAGGCGGGCGCACTGTCACGCGCATCGAGACCAAAGCCCGTCTGGCGGGTGGCGTTGG
>JBKJVA010000081.1:0-7374 GCA_046589675.1 Usitatibacteraceae bacterium | reverse complement strand
TTCACCGACGCAGCGGACTTCTGTTGCGGAGTTTCCACAGGTGCTCCTCACGATTGGCGGCCAAACCACATCACATGGTCTTGGCCGGTCTGACGACTTGGGCAAAAACGACTTGGGCAAAAATAACCCCGGCGGATTACCGCCGGGGCCAGATGGTGACTTACTTCTTGGCCAGAAATCCGGCTTCGGTCATCAATGCCAGATGACGCTGCTCTTCCTTGGCGACCCATTTGGCGTACTCATCGCCGGTAAGCGTGGTTTGGTCGAAAGCGCCTTTTTCCATGAAGTCTTTCCATTCCGGTGTTTCACGGACTTTTTTCAGTAACGTCACATAAAAGTCGACCTGGTCCTTGCTCACGCCGGGTGCCATGAAAATGCCGCGAAGCATCTGATAGTCAACGTCGAGCCCCTGGCTTTTACAGGTTGGCACATCACCCCACGATTGCGTGGCGGTGACCTTCGCCTTGTAAGGCATTGGCTTGTCATCGAATACGCATAGCGCACGCAGTGTGCCGGCGCGCCATTGTTCGACCGCTTCAATCGGATTGTTCACCGTGGAATCGATGTGCTTGCCAACGAGCTGCACTGCCACCTCGCCGCCGCCTTTGTAAGGAATATAGATGAACTTGGCACCGGATTTTTTTTCGATGGCCACGGTAATGATCTGGTCCTCCTGCTTGGACCCCGTACCACCCATTTTCATTTTGCCGGGGCCAGCCGCTTTTGCCGCATCGACATATTCTTTCGCCGTCTTGTAAGGCGATTCTGCGTTCACCCAGAGGATGAACTGGTCAAGCGCCATCATCTGTACGGGCGACAGGTCCTTCCAGCTAAACGGCACGCCGGTTGCCAGTGGCGTGGTGAACAGGTTCGACAAGGTGATGATGATTTTGTGCGGATCGCCCTTGGCACCCTTGATGTCGAGAAAACCTTCCGCGCCTGCGCCACCGCCTTTGTTGACCACCACCATCGACTGCTTCATCAGATTGTGTTTGGTCACCACACCTTGAATGAATCGCGCCATTTGGTCTGCGCCACCACCAGTTCCCGCTGGAACAACGAATTCAACGGTCTTGGTCGGCTCCCAAGCATAGGAAGTTGCTGCTATGCCGAGTGCCATTGTTACCGCTACCGCGCTTTTGGACGCGATAGAAAAGCATTTTTTACTAATCATGATTTACTCCTCCGAATAACTACTTTTTATTAGTACAACGTTACTCCCATTTTCTTGAACCTGAAACTGATTCATTACCCAATCACGCAGGTGTCTCCGATCTTTTACTTCGTCCCGACACATATTTTCCTGTCCCTACCACCAATGCAGCACCGACAACGCCAGCGACATACTCACCCCATCGTGGAAACCCGCTGACATACTCCTTCAGGACTGGATCATTCCAGGCCATTTCACCTGCAACGAAACCGAGCAACGCTGCCCCAATCACGATAATGACCGGGAAACGCCCCATCACCCTGAGGAGTATCTGGCTGGTGAAAATGATGATCGGAATGGACAACGCGATACCAAACATTGCCAACCCGAAGTTATCCTTGGCGGCAGCAGCGACCGCCACCACATTGTCAACGCTCATGACCGCGTCAGCGATGACAATGGTGCGTATCGCCGCAAGCAGCGTATTGCCGGTTGAAAGGTTATGGCTATCACCTTCGCCGCCGACAAGCAGCTTCATGCCGATCCATAACAGCAGGACGGCACCAATAAGCTTCAGAAATGGCAACTTCAACAGAGCGAGTGCAAAGAAAATCAACGTGAGGCGCAACACGATGGCGGCACCCGTGCCCCAGAAAACCGCCAGTTTCTGATGACGCGGCGGCAGCGACCTCGCCGCTAACGCGATAACGACCGCATTGTCCCCGGACAGAACAATGTCGATGCCAACAATCTTCAGAACTGCAAACCAAAAATCCGAATCACCAAAATTCATAATTTAACGTCGAGCCAGTGCGTGCAACGGAGTGACCAGATAGAATAATGACATAGTCGCAATTGACATTCTTGTTTTCAGGGATTCCCGAGACGACTTTCTACGCATTGGTACTCAATCATCATGAACCGCGCTGCCCGCCGACTTTTTTACGCTTCACTACTTGCACATTCATTGATGCTGAGCAAGATTTGTCTTGCGTCAACGGAAACCGCGCAGGTCAGTATTGACTCAATCAGTCGGTTTACCACCGCGCCACCGATAAAGTCGACACCGAGTGTCGCTCTCGCTCCAGTGATCGACGATTTATCGCCTGCTGCTTCACACTTCACGTCGCAAGTCTCCGCATTCGACAGGGATATACGCGCCGCGCACGCTGCGTTTGAAAGACGTGACATCAAGACACTCACGGCAGCGCGGGATCGATTTAGCAGCACCGTCGGCGAATCCCATCGGCTGTCAAAATACCCGCAGTACTGGTGGTTGTCAGCAAGTATGGCGCAGGGGGCCGCTTTTGCTGTCAATAACGCCAATGAAATTCACACGTTTCTGAATGCCAACCCGGATACTGTTGTCGCGGACAGCCTGCGGCGTGAATGGTTGAAAGTTCTCGGCAAGCTCGATCAGTGGACGCTATTTTCCGCTCAGATACCGTTACTAAACACCGAGGATGCGGAAATCACCTGCCATCAATGGCGTCACCGATTGGGCCGCAACGACCGGGACGCGCTTTCGGAAGCAAAAGCATTCTGGACTGCGTCGCGCCCGGCACCTGCTGCCTGTGACGATGTTTTTGCACGCCTGATAGCTG
Organism: Usitatibacteraceae bacterium; assembly: GCA_046589675.1. GTDB lineage: Bacteria > Pseudomonadota > Gammaproteobacteria > Burkholderiales > Usitatibacteraceae > UKL13-2. The sequence continues at coordinate 4,617 of JBKJVA010000081.1, read as the reverse complement.
AAAAGACGATATCCACCGCTGATGCCTGGCTACGGGTACGAACGCTGCTCGAAAACAACCAGCTTGCCGATGCCCGCAGGAGCGCGGCACTGATACCGAATATTGCGTCGAATTTTGAACGAACTACCGCGATCATCGGCCAGAATCCCGAACAGTTTTTGCAACGCGAACCGTTGCAGTCCGCGTCCCAGGCGTCGGTAGAACTTTTTTTGTTCGCAGTCACACGGCTTGCGCGCAACGATGCAGATCGCGCAGCGTCGCTACTGGAAACCTATGGCAAAAGATTGCCGGCAAATGATCTGGCGTATGCGTGGGCGCAGATTGGCCTGTACGCGGGTATGCAGCACGACCCGCGAGCGCTGAGCTGGTTTGCACGTGCCGGCAATGGGCGACTCAATGACACCCAGGCTGGCTGGAAGGCGCGCGCGGCGTTGCGCGCGGGTGACTGGACCAACGTCCGAATGGCAATCAAAGCCATGTCCGAGGCTGAGCGACGCGACTCGGCTTGGCGCTATTGGTTGGCGCGCGCGGCGCTGCAAACCGGTGACATTGAAGAAGCGCGTGGATTGCGCGAGGCGCTGGCGCGTGAGAATAATTTCTACGGTGTGCTTTCCGCCGAAGAACTCGGGGTGCCATTTAGTCCAAATTGGCAGGGATGGAAACCCTCGCGCACCGATATCGCTGCGGTCGTGCAGCGGCCTGCTATAGCGCGCGCGCTGGCTTTTTACCGGCTCGACCTGAAAAACGAAGGTTTGCGTGAGTGGCAATACGGTATTCGCAATATGGATGATCAGGAACTGCTGGCGGCGGCCGAGGCGGCGCGTGCGGCCAATGTTCCGGATCGTGCCATTAACACAGCCGAAAAAACGCTCGCGGTTCACGATTACGCCCAGCGCTTTCCGACGCCGCACCGCACCGATCTGGTAATCCGCGCGCGCGCGCAAGGGCTCGATGAGGCTTGGATCTATGGGCTGATCAGGCAAGAGAGTAGATTCATGGCTGATGCCAGGTCCAGGGCGGGAGCGATGGGTTTGATGCAGTTGATGCCTGCGACCGCAACGTGGGCGGCAAAAAAAGTCAGCCTGGACCAATTTTCACTCGCCAAGGTAACCGACATACCGGTCAATCTGAGCCTGGGCTCGTTTTACCTCCGCCATGTGCTCGATGACCTTGGGCACCCAGTGCTGGCGACGGCAGGTTACAACGCCGGGCCGGGCCGGGCGCGCCGCTGGCGTGCAGTGCAGGCGCTTGAGGGCGCCATTTACGCTGAATCGATTCCCTTCACAGAGACGCGCGATTATGTGAAGAAAGTCATGGTCAATGCGTGGTTTTATGCGCAACAAGCGGGGGCCACCACGCGCCGCCTGAAGGAGATGATGGGGACCGTGCCGGGAACCAGCGAAGGTGGTGCGGGTGTCAGTAGCCTGGGCGGCGCGGCCCTGAAAAACAACCTGCCGTAAACCAAACCGCACATCGCCGCCAACCGCAGCGACGCCAAACCCCCACTCACTGGAATACACCATGATGATCAACAAAGTGCTGCTGCTCGGTGGCAGTGGCTTTATCGGTGCGTCGGTTGCCGAACAATTGTCGGCGCAGGATTTCTTTGTCACCGTACCCACACGACGACGTGAGCGAGGCAAGCATCTGTTCCTGTTGCCAACAGTCGATGTCATTGAAGCGGATATTTTTGATCCCGTACAACTGGAAGAATTGGTTAGTCACCACGATGCGGTTATCAATTTGACCGGTATCCTGCACGGCGATTTCGAACGTGTACACGTCACTCTTCCCAAATTCGTCGCTCAAGCTTGTGTCAAAACCGGTGTCAAACGATTGATCAACATGAGCGCACTTAATGCCGACATCGACGGACCCAGCGATTATCTGCGCTCACGTGGGCGTGGCGAAGCGGTGGTCCGGGCGGTCTCCAATGCGAATCCGCCGCTGAGTGTCACCATATTCAGACCCTCGGTCGTGTTTGGCGAGAATGACCGCTTTCTCAATATGTTTGCCGGCCTGTTGAAGGTATTTCCGCTGATCCCGCTCGGTTCCCCAGACGCAAAATTCCAGCCAGTATGGGTAGAAGATGTCGCGCGTGCCATCATCACGAGCATCAATTTGCCGGCGGCAAAAAGTCAAACCTACCCGCTGGTCGGACCACGTGTCTACACGCTGCGCGAACTGATTGAGTTTGTCGCCACCGTTACCGATAAACGCCGAGCAATCGTAGGACTGGGGCCGATGCTTTCAATGCTTCAGGCAAACGTATTCGGCATGCTGCCAGGCAAATTAATGACGCCCGACAATGTGCGTTCGATGAGCCTGCCGAGCACTTCGGATCAACCGTTCCCATCACTGTTTGGCCACGCCGCTGCGATGGAGAGCGTGGTGCCCGCATACCTTGGCGATGACGCTGCCAGTGGGCGTGAAAGGTACCAGCAATTTCGCGATGCCGCCGGAAGATAGCGTAATTAACATGTCACTCACACTGGTTATCGGCAATAAAAACTACTCCTCCTGGTCAATGCGACCGTGGGTATTGTTAAAGCAATTTGGGATTCCGTTTCAAGAGGTCATGCTCAAATTCGAGAGTGCTGAGTGGTTGGAACACATCGCACGCTTGGCGCCCACGCGGAAAGTGCCGACATTATGGGATGGGGAGGCCGGTGCGAGCACCTCGATCGCAGTGTGGGAATCGATCGCAATCATCGAGTACCTTGCCGACCTATTTCCGCAAATACCAATTTGGCCGGCAGATCGCGCCCCACGGGCGATGGCGCGGGCCGTTGCCGCGGAAATGCACGCGGGCTTTCGCTCGTTGCGCAGCAACATGCCGATGAATATTCGCAGCCTCCACCCCGGCAAGGGCATGCAACCGGGTGTCGCCGAGGATATCGCACGCATTGAAACGATCTGGCTCACCGCCCGTGAACAGTTCGGGGCGCACACCGACGCGCCGTTTCTGTTCGGCCAATTTTGTGCTGCTGACGCGATGTTCGCGCCGGTGGTAATGCGCTTCGCAACCTACCAGCCGCCGCTTGCTGCAGCCTCGTTGGACTACTGCGAAGCCATGAAAGCTGCACCTGGTATCGCAGCGTGGATTGACCAGGCGCGCCACGAAACCGAGTTTGTCGGGTTCGACGAGCCTTACGCGTCACCGCCGCTGTAAATCCGCTAAATGAAAATTTATGAGGTTGGCGGCTCGGTCCGCGATGCGCTGCTTGGTTTGCCAAATCAGGATCGCGATTACGTCGTCGTCGGTGCCACGCCGGCGCAGATGGTGGCACTGGGTTATAAGCCCGTCGGCGCAGACTTTCCGGTATTCCTCCATCCCGAAACCCACGCTGAATATGCGTTGGCCAGAACTGAACGAAAAACGGCACCCGGCTATCAGGGCTTTGTGTTTCATACTTCCCCCGATGTCACGCTCGAACAAGATCTCGCCCGCCGCGATTTCACCATCAACGCGATTGCCCGCGACACCGACGGCACGCTGATCGACCCTTGCAACGGCGTGCGTGATCTCGATGCGCGCCTATTGCGACATGTCGGCCACGCATTTGTAGAAGACCCGGTACGCGTACTTCGCGGCGCACGTTTTGCGGCGAGGTTCGCCGCGCTTGGTTTTGAAATTGCACCAGAAACAAAAAAGCTTATGCAGTCGATCGTGTTTTCAGGTGAGCTCGAGCATCTGGTACCGGAACGAATTTGGCAGGAATTATCACGCGGACTGATGGAACACCGTCCCTCGATTATGTTTGAGGTGCTGCGCGCGTGCGGCGCACTGGAGCAACTGTTTCCAGAAATGAATCGTCTGTTCGGCGTGCCGCAATCCGCAAAATCGCATCCCGAGATCGACACGGGCGTGCACGTGATGATGGTACTGGATTACGCTGCGTCAAAAAATCACCCGCTGCCAATCCGCTTCGCTGCGCTTTGTCACGACCTCGGCAAAGGTACTACACCCAGGCAATCGTGGCCACACCATCCGGGTCACGAAGAAAGAGGCGTCCTCCTAATGGAGGCGTTATGTGATCGGTTACGGGTCCCGGCAGATTGTCGCGATCTTGGAAAGATGGCCGCACGCTGGCACGGTGATGTGCATACAGCATTGCAACTGACCGCCGATAAACTGCTGGCGATGTTCAACGCTACTGATGCGTTACGCCGTCCTGCACGCTTTCATGATTGCGTCGCCGCATGTGTTTGCGATCACCACGGCCGCCTCGGTTTCGCGGATGTACCTTATCCGCCGAAAGAATTTATTCTGACTGCGTTATCGAGACTGCAGGACATCGACTTCGGCAGCATTGCAAAATCGAATGCGAGCGATATTGCCGGTGGCATCGACCGTGCCAAAATTGAACAACTACAACGCTTCATTGAAGAGAGGAAAACAGCATGACGCATGCCATCCGCATTCACGAGCACGGCGGTCCAGAGGTAATGAAATGGGAAACTGTCGAGGTCGGCAACCCTGGCGACAAGGAAATTCGGGTTCGCCATACTGCCGTTGGTCTCAACTATATCGATACCTATCATCGTACCGGTCTGTATAAAATACCGCTGCCCAGTATCATTGGCCGCGAGGCTGCAGGCGTCGTGGAGGCCGTC
>JBKJVA010000116.1:0-5023 GCA_046589675.1 Usitatibacteraceae bacterium | reverse complement strand
AGGTCGACCGCAAGTGTGTCGGCACGCGGACTGTTTTTATGGAACCAGTGTTCCCAACGGGTGTTGCCAGGTGCATCTTGGGGGCAACCGAACCAACCCTGATAGCCCACGATCAATCGGCCCTTGAGTTCGCGGGCGACTGTTGAGACATCTGGTTCCGCGGCGGATGATGGATTGTTCCCGGTTCCGAGCCAAGCGACCAACAACATCAAACATAGATGGCGTCGGCAATGAAGTGCGGGCTTGCAAATCCGCTTCATAGCGGTGTTATGGCGGTGGTTTGCGCCTGGCCATGAACAAAAATCCATCTGTTTTATTGGTGCCATCAAGCGTGCAACACTAAACTAGCTGTCGAAGAAATTGCCAAGATCGCTGCTGGCCGGGCCCGCGGGTTCCGAAGCGGTCGCGGTGGCAACCACCGCGACACCGGCGGCTGCCGTAGCGACAGCTACTGCCGCAGGCAAAACCCGAGTGGCGCCAGTCGCCAAATGTTGCGTCGTCGGTGGCGCTACGCCACCCGACGCTTCTTCAAGTACACGGGTGATCGTAGCGACATCCATTGGCACGCGGCCTTGCGAGCGCAATAGAATGCGTGAGGGAATATCGACTAAGCGCGGTGTGGGCAGCCGCATATTGGAAGCCGTATTGAGCTTTGGCAGCAGGTGCGTATTCCGCCAGCCGCCGTTTTCGCTTTCGATGGCATCGATAATCGCCTGCTGTGAGCGGGCAATACCGGCGAGGAGTTCGGCGATTTGTTCAGTGCTGAGGTTCATGGAGAGTGCTCAATGGTTGCCTGGGATGAACGACTGTGCCAGCTACGCAAGGTGCCCGCTGACGACGATATATTTCTAGGTTAGCACAGCTAATGTATTGGCAAAATGCTGGCTGTAACTGTCGTCGTTATTTATGCCGTTTGAGCCAATCGACCATTTCGCCCGATACCATGGCGGGGCTGATCGCATAGCCTTGTGCGATGTCACAGCCCATGCGCTTGAGCTCTTTGAGTGTAACTTCGTCTTCCACCCCTTCGGCAACGACCGACAGATCGAAATTATGCGCGAGATCGATCACTGACCGGACAATTTGCTGATCGCCTTTGCTATCGCGCATGTTTTGAATAAACAACTGGTCGATCTTCAATTCGTCGAGCGGAAAACGCTTCACGTATGAAAGGGATGAATAGCCAGTGCCAAAATCATCGACCGATAGTTTTAAGCCCATTTTCTTCAACTGAGTAATGATTTCGAGCGAGTAATCGCTGCCGTCGATGGTGGCGTCCTCGGTAATTTCGAGCGTCAGGCGCGCAGGGTCAGCTTGCCATGTACCTAGAGCTTGTCCGATTACGCCCGGCAATTTGGCATCGCCCAGGTTGATCGTGGAGAGATTGACGGAGACATCCAGATTAACTCCAAGGTGCTTCCATTCCGACTGATGCCGTAAAGTTGTGTTCAATACCCATTCAGTGAGTGTGCTGATCATGCCATTTCCCTCCGCCACCCGTATTGCTACCGCTGGTGGAATCGCACCGTGAACAGGCAGCGTCCAGCGCAAAAGTGCCTCGACGCCGCGGCAACGACCGGTTTTAAGTTCTATTTTTGGCTGATAGTGCACTTCAAGTTGATTTGTCCGTATTGCATCGCGTAGTTCGGTACTCAGGCCAGTGTAGGTATCCGCTTCACGTCTGTCATTGGCATGAAATACGTAATGATGAATATCGCGGTTGCGGGCGATGCCTTCGGCAATGTCGGCATGAACGAGAAGTTCTTCTGCGGTTGCGGCCTGTGCAGGAAAACTGGCGATGCCGATGACAGGGTGGACGATGACGAGGTTTTCCTCAATACTGAATGGCGCCTCGAAGGCCTGCTGGATCTTGCCCGCAGCGAGTAACGGTAACACTTCACTTTTCAGATTGGGCAGGACCACGCAGACTTTTTCGTCGGAGATCGGAACAAAGCGATCATCTGGTCGCAACGCGCCAGCGATACGGCGCATTGCATGCTGCATAATTTGATGGCTGGAGACGCCCAGCATCGCATCGAGTCGATCTGATCGAGCGAGCGCGATAATCAGCACGGCTACCCCGCGCTGCGCCATGCGTGCGTGATCGATCGCGTTGGTGAGCGCTGATTTCAGCGCGGTTCGCGGTAATTCCTGGGCCGGGCGGGGTTCATCGCTGGACCCGCGTAAAGCGGTGGCTAGCGGGCGTGGAGAAGGAGTGTCGGTCATCGTTTCGTCAGACATGCGCCGCGCTAATCACGCGGCATAAAATTCACGGGGATCGAGGCCAAACGCTTTGCTTGGCAAACCGCGTCGGATGTACACAGGCGCATCGGAGGTGTCGTAAAGCAGGTCTCGCGTGCTCGGATTTGCGAGGATGGTCTTGTCCGCCTCGGTGAGCACCAGCACCATCGGCCGCAGGCGTTTGATTTTACTGTGGGTGACAACGACTGCAACCTCACCGGTGGAAAGTTCCACCATGCTTCCGACCGGAAATACCCCGATAGACTGAATGAACTGCTCTACCATATCGGTCTGGAATTGACTCCCGCTCCAACCGGAGAGCATTTGTAGCGCCTGGTGTGGCGATACCGCCTCGGCATAGGGCCGCGGTTTGGTCACAGCCGCAAAGGTGTCTCCGATTGCGCTCATGCGCCCGAAAACGCTGATTTTGTCGCCCATCAAATTTTGAGGGTAGCCGGTGCCATTCATGCGCTCGTGATGTTGCGCGATGCCTTCAAGTACATCGTGATGAATATTCGGTGTCGCTTTCAAGATGGCGAGACCGAGATCGACATGATCTTTGATCTGCTCAAACTCGTCGGCCGAAAGTCGCTGGTTTTTTTCCAGCAACTCGCGCGGCAGCTTTATCTTGCCAATGTCCAATAGCAGGCCAAGTGTACCAAGCTGTGCCAGTTGCTCCTTCGGGTAACCAAGGTGACGTCCGAATGCGAGCAGATTTACGGCGACGCTAATACCGTGACTGTAGATATTCAAATCCTGTTCACGCATCCTCGCGACCCACATAAGCGCATCGGGATTTCGCACCATGCTGTCGACCATGTCGTCGACGACTATCTCGATATTTTCGAGCTGCAGATTACCGCCCCCGCGGATGTCTTCGGCCATGCTGTGCAGCATTTCGTTGGTTCGCTTGAACGAGCTGGCAGCCGCTGCAATCTCAACGTCGACGGTCGTCGCATCCTCGTAGATCGTCAACTTTACTGTCTCGGGGATAAACGAAGGACGCACGACAACTTCGGGCGCAAGCAAAATCTCTGCTTCGTTTTCGACAGTGGATTTGTCACTGGCGCTGCGGGCAAACATATTGGTTACACCTTCGCGCAGGTTGCCCCACATGCTGCGGAGATTGGGTTTCGAGGCTTCGTCTGGATTGTCGTTTCCGTGCGCCCGGCGCGAAGCCGCAGGTGGTGCAAGCTGTCCAGCGGTTGAAGTACCCGGGCTAGTGTTGCGATTCTCTTTTTGCGAACTGGCAAACTCCCGGTTGACGGGTCCGCCGTGCGAGGGCAATTTTGGCGCCGCCGCTGCCTTTGATTCCGTATACGCAGGTGCAGCTGTTAACGTACGTTGCACCAACACGCGGGGTATAGGTCCACTATTGCGATCGCGCGGCAACGCAGTATTTACCGTTTTTTTCGCAGGGGTATCGAAACCGGGCCCGATAGAACGATGTGGATCAATCGTCACCCATCGGCAATGCAGGCGTAATTGTTGCAGTTGCTCACTGTCTTCCAGCAGAAATCCTTGCAACAGAAACGGTGTGTCTATCCACGGTCGATCCAGGTCGGCGACGAACATTCCAGGTTTTAAGTCTTCAGTGTTAACTTTTTGGTGCATGGTCTGTAGTAGATAACGGTGGGGGACAACGTCCGGATCGCCAGCGCCAGCGAATATATGGAAACCAATATAACATTTGCGCCGACACAAATACCCCGGAAGTTGTGACTGATGGTTTTCGAATTACTACCGGCAATCACCGGGAAAACGATAACGAGTTGGCAAGCCCGGCGATTCCGTTTATCCTGCGGCACCCTGTCCCCACAAAACTGCCGAACGCTGTGAATTTCGAATTACTTTTCAACGATGGACCCGCACGGCGCGGCCGGCTTACGCTCGCTCACGGCGTTGTTGAAACGCCGGTTTTCATGCCGGTTGGCACCTACGGCACCGTAAAGGGTATGAGCCCGGCAGAGCTGACCGAGATCGGCGCAAAAATTGTGCTGGGTAATACCTTTCATTTGTGGTTGCGTCCGGGGCTGGAGGTCATCGCAAAACACGATGGTCTGCACAAATTCATGGCTTGGAACGGGCCAATTCTTACCGATTCGGGTGGCTTCCAGGTCTGGAGTCTGGGTGACCTCAGGAAAATCTCGGAACAAGGGGTGGCATTCCAATCGCCCATCAATGGTGACAAGTGTTTTCTGTCGCCGGAAGAATCGATGCGCATCCAGCGCGTTCTCAATGCTGATGTCGTGATGATTTTCGACGAATGTACAGCGCATCCGTCCACCCATGTGGAGGCTGCGGAATCGATGCGGCTGTCGTTGCGCTGGGCGCAACGCTGTAAGTCAGAGTTTGCGCAATTGCAGAATCCCAACGCGTTGTTCGGTATCGTGCAAGGTGGCATGTATGAGGACTTGCGTGATGAATCGCTGGCCGGACTGGTCGAGATAGGTTTTCACGGCTATGCGATTGGCGGGCTTTCGGTGGGTGAGCCGAAGGCGGACATGTTGCGGATGCTGGCCCATACTGCGCCGCGAATGCCATCCGAGCAGCCGCGCTATTTGATGGGCGTCGGCACACCGGAAGATCTGGTTGCGGCAGTTGGCGAAGGCATCGATATGTTTGACTGTGTAATGCCGACCCGCAACGCCCGCAATGGTTGGTTGTTCACGCGTTTTGGCGACGTGAAAATCCGCAACGCGCGCTACAAGGCTGACATCGGGCCGCTCGATGAATCCTGCGCGTGCTACACCTGCCGCAATTTCACCCGCGCCTACCTGCA
>JBKJVA010000182.1:0-13046 GCA_046589675.1 Usitatibacteraceae bacterium | reverse complement strand
TCGCCGTCTAGTGAAAAAGGCGATGGCGGTGATCCGCTTCGCAAGTGGCGCAAGCTCCACGAAGGCACGAGCCTGTGGTGGTACGCGCAGGCGCGCAACAAAAAATCTGTGACGGTCAACCTGCGCGAAAAAGAAGGCCAGGAAATTGTCCGCAAGCTCGCCCTGGAGGCCGACATCATCGTTGAAAATTTCCGCCCGGGTACGCTGGAAAAATGGAATCTCGGTTTTGAATCGCTTAGCGAAGAAAATCCCAGGCTCATCATGGTCAGGCTATCCGGCTTTGGTCAGACCGGGCCATACCGGGATCGGGTTGGCTTCGGCGCGATTGGTGAATCGATGGGCGGCATGCGCTATCTGACCGGTTATCCTGACCGCGCACCGGTGCGGGTCGGTATATCAATCGGCGATTCGCTGGCCGCGATGTACGGCGCGATGGGTGCCTTAATGGCGCTGCACCACCGCCACAAGACGGGCAGGGGCCAGATGGTGGATGTGGCCCTGTATGAAGCGGTATTCTCGATGATGGAATCGATGCTCCCCGAATTCGGTATGTCGGGCTTTGTGCGCGAGCGGACCGGCGCGTCATTGCCCGGCATCGTGCCATCCAATACTTACCTGTGTGGTGATGGCCAGTACGTGGTGATCGGTGCCAATGGCGATTCTATTTTCAAGCGCATGATGCTGGCCATTGGCCGCGCCGATTTGGCCAATGATGCAACGCTTGCCGACAACGCGGGCCGCACCGTGCGCACTGGCGAGCTCGATACGGCCATCGGCGAGTGGACCGGTGCCAACACCCTGACTCATGTGCTGGAGGTGCTCGATAAAGCCGATGTTCCCTCCGGACGCATCTATTCCGTCGCCGATATCGTTGCCGATATGCAGTATCAGGCGCGAGGCATGATCGAGAAACATAAACTCGGTGATAATAAAGAAGTGTGGCTGCCGGGGATTGTGCCGAAGCTTTCCGAGACACCTGGCGGGACGAAGTGGATTGGACCGACGTTGGGGGAACATACGGCGGAGGTGTTGAGTGGCATTGGCTACAACATTGCGGCTCAGAATGACTTGAAGAAACGTGGCGTTATTTGAATAATGTACCCCTCACCCGCCCGCTGAGCGTTGGGTGGGGATGAGGGGGTAGGCGTACCAGGAAAGAAAGTGTATGAAACAACGCATCTACATCAACGACGTCGCCGTGCGAGATGGATTCCAGATCGAGAAAAGCATCATCTCGACCGAAACCAAGATCGCGCTGATCGACGCGCTCTCGGAAACCGGTATCGCCAAAATCGAAACCACCTCTTTCGTGCACCCGAAGCTGGTGCCGAACATGGCCGATGCGGCAGAGGTGCTGGCGAACATTAAACGCGTAGCCGATGTGACTTACAGCGTGCTGGTGCCGAATCTCAAAGGTATGGAACGCGCCATTGCCACCCATAATGCGCAGGGAAAAATCGACGAAATAAATGTGGTGATGTCGGTGTCTGAAACGCACAATCGTGCCAACGTGAACCGCACCTGTGAAGAATCGTTCGCTGATTTCGCGATCATGGTGAAAATGGCCAGCGAGGCCGGCATTCGCATCAACGGCACCGTCTCGACTTCATTCGGCTGTCCGTTCGAAGGCTATGTGCCCCAGACGCGCGTGATGGGATTTGCAAAACGCTATGTTGATCTTGGATTCAATGGCGTGACATTAGCCGACACGACCGGTATGGCGAATCCCGCGCAGGTCGAGCGCTTGTCTGCCGCCGCCGTGGCGCAATTTAAAAATATCGAACTCACGTTGCATTTTCACAATACCCGCGGTATGGGTCTCGCCAACGTGGTGGCAGGCATCAGAGCCGGCATTGTCCATTACGACGGTTCACTGGCAGGACTCGGCGGTTGCCCGTTCGCACCCGGCGCTACCGGCAACATCTGCACCGAGGACATGGTGAATATGCTTGAAGACATGGACTTCGATACCGGGGTCGATCTCGACAAGTTGTTGGCGGCTGCGGTGAAAATGCCCGCTATCGTCGGTCATGACGTGACCGGGCAGGTCATGCGTGCCGGTAAAACCATGCATCTACACGCCGTACCCGAAAAGCTCTATGCCCAATAAACATCTCTTCAGGAAAAAAATGAAAAAATTTGCGCTGATGGTGGCGATGCTATACACGGTGAATGCGTTTGCCGGTGACCTGAATCAAATTGGTACGTTGACGCAAAACCAATTCCTGAAACTATCCACCGACCTTGGCGCAGCCAGCGCATACAAGGGCGTCACACCGGCCACCCCGTTGGGCGCACTCGGTTTCGATATCGGCGCGGAGATCACCCAGACCTCAATTGAAAATTCGACCATATTGCGACAGGCAGGCGGGGGCGACATCAGCAATCTGTATGTGCCGAAAATCCATATCACCAAAGGGTTGCCGTACGGCTTCGATATTGGTGCGTTCGTGAGCCGCATATCGAGTGTGAATGGCATGCTGATCGGTCTGGAAGCGCGCTATGCCATTGTCGAGGATGGTCTCACCACACCGGCCATCGGCGTACGACTTTCAGGCAGCAGACTCTCCGGCATCACCAACTTCAAACTTTCCACCATCGCCGTCGATGCGATGCTCTCGAAAAAACTCACACTGATCACGCCCTACATCGGTGCTGGCAGTGTGCGCGTGACAAGCCGTGCCGATATTGCCGGGCTGCGCGAAGAAAGCTTTAATAAGTCACGTGTGTTCATCGGCATGAACGTGAATTTTCTATTAGCTAATATTGCATTGGAAGCAGAGAAAATGGGCGACAACACCAGCCTGTCTGCCAAAGCGGGATTCAGATTTTAGGTTTAGCCAAACCTATTTATACGGGATAAGGAGAGAGAAAATGTTCAAAAAAATAATGGGTGCCGCCTTATTGATCGTAGTCGCCTCGGTTGTTATGTCGACTAATGTTGCCCATGCGCAAGCACTGGAGAAGAAGAAAATAACCATCGCCGTCGGCGGCAAAGGTTTGTTCTACTACCTGCCGCTGACGATTGCCGAACGCCAGGGCTACTTCAAGGACGAAGGGCTGGAAGTCGAGATACCTGATTTTGCGGGCGGCGCCAAAGCGTTGCAGGCCCTGGTTGGCGGCAGCGCCGACATGGTTTCGGGCGCGTTTGAACACACCATCAATATGCAGGCCAAGAAGCAACCCATTACGGCGGTGGTGCTGCAGGCCGGCTATTCCTCGATCGTGCTGGTGCTGCCGAAAGACAAAGCCGCCAAGTACAAATCTCCCAAAGACCTCAAGGGGCTCAAGATTGGTGTGACAGCGCCCGGCTCGTCGACCAATATGTTCGTCAATAATTTGCTCGCCAAGGATGGCTTGAAGCCGACCGACGTCGCCATCGTCGGTACCGGAGCAGGCTCGGGGGCGGTGGCCGCGATGGAAAAGGGCGAGATCGACGGCATGTCCAATCTGGATCCGGTCATCAGCCAGTTGGAAGCGACCGGTAAATACGTTGCCGTTGCCGACAGCCGTACCGAAAAGGGCATGCAGGAAATTTACGGTGGCGACTATCTGGCCTCGTGCATATACGTCAATTCCGATTTCATCAAGAAAAACCCCAACACCACCCAAGCCGTCGTCAACGCCATGGTGCGCGCGTTACGCTGGCTGGCCAAGGCCACCCCTGAACAGGTGATGGCGGTGGTGCCCGAAGCGTATATGGGTGGTAATCGCGGCCAGTACAAAGCGGCGTTGCTTAAAAACATGATCGGCTATTCCCCCGATGGCCAGATGAACATGAAAGCCGCGCAGAACGTTTATAAGGTATTGAAGCAGTTTGAGCCCTCGGTCATTGCTGCCGGCAGCTCGATTAACCTTGCTGCCACCTTTGATAACCAATTTGCGATCAAGGCTGGGGCGAAATACAAATGATCGGTTGCCGTTTGCGCTGACGGACGCCGGCATGGTGCCCGCACTCTCGCTCACCAATATTTCCGTAACCTTCACCGGTAAGTCTGGTGGTGTCGGCTACACGGCGGTAAAGGACACAACGCTCAATATCGCCGCTGGCGAATTTGTTTCGGTGGTCGGCCCCACCGGCTGCGGAAAATCCACGCTGCTCAACATTGCTGCCGGATTGTTAAAGGCATCGAGCGGCGAGGTGAGCGTTTTTGGTGAGCCGCTGATCGGCCTGAATGCGAAAGCCGGGTACATGTTTCAGTCTGAGTCACTGATGCCGTGGCGCTCGGCGCTCGATAACGTGACCGCAGGATTGCAGTTTCGTGGCATGGAGGCATCGAGTGCGCGCGCCAAAGGCGAGCAATGGCTTGAGCGCGTCGGGCTCAATAGTTTCGGCAATCGCTATCCGCATGAACTGTCGGGCGGCATGCGCAAACGCTGCGCACTAGCGCAAATGTTGATCCTCGACCCGAAAATAATGTTGATGGACGAACCCTTCTCCGCGCTCGACGTCCAGACGCGCCAGTTAATGGAAAACGAACTTTTGCAGTTGTGGGAAGAGGACAAGAAGTCAGTCATTTTTATCACCCACGATCTGGAAGAAGCGATCTCGCTTTCGGATCGCGTCATCGTGCTGGCGGCAGGCCCCGCCACGCATCCCATCGGTGAATTCGCAATCGATCTGCCGCGCCCGCGCGATGTCGCCGAGATTCGCATGACACCCAGGTTTCTGCAATTGCACGCGCAGATCTGGCAGGTGATGAAAGAGGAAGTGTTGAAGGGCTATGCGCAGACGAAGAATAAGGTGGTTTCGTGGGGATGAGGGGAGACCATCTCTGATGAAAGCACGCGCCCGTTCATTGCGCCGCAAGAGCACTGATGCTGAAGTTTTAGTCTTGCAACATCTACGCAGTCGTCGACTACTGGGCTGCAAATTTCGCCGTCAAGTGCCCATCGGCAAATACATCGTGGACTTCCTATGCGAAGACCCGCCAATTATTATCGAACTCGATGGCGGCCAGTATATGGAACAGGAACGCTACGACCAGACGCGCACCAATTGGCTGCAGGTTAATGTCTTCCTCGTTCTCTGCTTTTGGAACAACGATACTGCGGAACACCTGGAGGGCGTCCTGGAAAGCCTGTTCTCTACGATTGAAAAATCCAGACCAGCAATCACAACATGAAAAAAATCCCCATCTGGTTCTGGCAAATCGCATTGCTCATTGCGATTTTCGTCATCTGGCACGTCTCCACCTCGCCCGGCCTGATCCCGCCGATTTTCTTCGACAATGAACACCGCGCAGCATTTTTTTTTGGCGAACCTGCGAAAATATTCAGTGTGATCTGGGTGTGGTTTAGCGGCGGTGAAATCTATCCGCATCTGTGGGTCACGCTGCAGGAAACAGCGCTCGCGTTTGTGATCGGCACCGTGCTCGGGCTAGCGGTCGGCCTGTGGCTGGGATTAACGCCAATGGCTTCCGCAATCCTTGATCCCTATATCAAGGCGATGAACGCAATGCCACGGGTGATTCTTGCGCCAATATTCATGGTCTGGTTCGGGCTCGGTATCTGGTCCAAGGTAGCACTTGGTGTCACGCTGGTGTTCTTCATTGTGTTTTTCAACGTCTACCAGGGCGTGAAAGAGGTTTCGCCGGTGGTTCTCAACAACGCTCGCATGCTTGGGGCTAATGCATCGCAGTTATTACGCTATGTATATCTACCTTCAGCGACCTCATGGGTGTTTTCCAGCTTGCACACCTCTGTCGGCATGGCTTTTGTCGGGGCGGTGGTCGGAGAATATCTTGGCAGCGCCAAGGGAGTTGGCTATTTGATTCATCAGGCAGAAGGCTCGTTCGATATCAACACCGTCTTCGCCGGCATTCTGGTGTTGACGGTGTTCGCGTTGCTGCTTGATTTCGCGGTGACGTTCGCTGAGAACAAATTGCTCAAGTGGCGTCCGCAACAGGCGGAGACGGAGACGACGTAGACGCAATAAATTGCGCATAAATTTCGTAGAACGCCATTTGGCGAGCCTTGACAAGCAATAATTGCCTGGACAGCGCGCCAGTGCTGGACTTTATCCGTCAGCGCCCAGCCCCAGCTCCTGAATCTTCCTTGTCAACGTATTGCGCCCGATACCCAGCAATGTTGCGGCTTCAATGCGGCGCCCACCTGTATGTTCGAGCGCCTTGCTGATCAATGCCGCTTCGAAGGAACGATTGAGGCCTTCAAAAATCTCCTTTTCGCCGCGTGACAACGACGCGGTCACTTCGCGCTCCAGCGCGTATTTCCAGTTGCTGTCGATCATCGTCGTGGTTTTGTCGCCACCAGTGCCGCGCATGTCGGCGGGCAGATCGGCAATTTCCACCGTTTGCGCGGGTGCCATCACTGTAATCCAATGGCAGAGATTTTCGAGCTGGCGCACATTGCCAGGGAATTCTTGTTGGGAAAGAAAGTTGAGTGCTGGTTCGGAAAGTCGCTTGGCATCGACGATTAATTCGCGAGCACTCTTGGCCAAAAAATGTTTTAGCAGGAGCCCAATATCTTCACGACGTTCGCGAAGCGCTGGCAGCCTGAGGCGGATGACATTGAGACGGTGGTATAAGTCTTCACGAAATAATCCTTCCTTGACGCGCGCATCCAGATTCTGATGGGTCGCGGCAATCACGCGTACGTTCGCGGTCATTGGCGTGTGCCCGCCGACACGATAGAACTGTCCGTCTGACAATACGCGCAGAAGGCGTGTTTGCAAATCTGGCGGCATATCGCCGATTTCATCCAGAAACAGGGTGCCGCCATCAGCTTGTTCGAATCGCCCACGGCGCATGGTCGCCGCACCGGTGAAAGCACCGCGTTCGTGACCGAACAACTCGCTCTCCAACAGGTCTTTCGGGATCGCGGCGGTATTGATGGCGATAAAAGGCTTGGTCGCGCGCGGGCTGTGGCGGTGAAGGGCCAGTGCCACCAATTCTTTGCCGGTGCCGGATTCGCCGGTAATCAGTACCGTCGCGTGGGACTGGGAAAGTCGGCCGATGGCGCGAAACACTTCCTGCATCGTTGGTGCGGAGCCCAGTATCTCCGGCACATTGCCGGCGATGTCCTCGCTCGGCGATTTTCTGACAGATTCGTCGAGCGCGCGGCGGATCAATTCGACGGCATGGTCGATATCGAAAGGCTTGGGGAGATATTCAAATGCGCCGCCCTGAAACGCCGCGACCGCACTTTCCAGATCCGAGTAAGCCGTCATGATGATGACCGGCGTCGTTGGCAGTTTGGCTTTCAGTTTTTGCATGAATTCGAGACCCGATGCGCCTGGCATGCGGATATCGCTGATCACCGCTTGTGGCGCGCTATTCTCCAGCGCGTCGAGTGCATCCTGGGCCACAGAGAAGGACCGGAAAATAATGCCTTCACGCGAAAGCGATTTTTCGATTACCCAGCGAATACTTTTATCGTCGTCGATGATCCAGACTGGCCGCATGAAGCGCTTTCAAGAAAGTTGTGAAGGGTCAGGGGTCGCCTGAATGTTGCGTACCGGCAATAGCACGGTGAATCTGGTTTGACCGGGAATGCTGTCGAATTCGATGATGCCCAGATGCTGGCTAACGAACTCCTGTGCGATCGACAGGCCCAAGCCGGTGCCGCCATCGCGCCCTGATACCAGCGGGTAAAAAATTTTATCCTGAAGTCCAATCGCCACGCCCGGCCCGTTGTCGATGATGTCAACCATGATGGCATAACGATAGCGGACCCGTGCCAGGGTTACCTGCCTCGCAATGCGGGTAACGATACGGATTTCTCCGCGACCTTTCATCGATTGCGCCGCATTTCTCGCGACGTTTAGCAGTGCCTGAATCAGGTGCTCCGTCTCACCAATGAGCTCAGGCAGGCTGGTGTCATAGTCACGCACAACAAGAATGCCATCCGGAAATTCCGCCAGCACCAGCGAGCGCACCCGCTCCAACACCTCGTGAATATTCAGGCTGACCAGTTTGGGCAGGCGGTGCGGCGTCAGCAGACGGTCCATCAACGCCTGCAGGCGGTCCGCTTCTTTGACGATCACCTGCGTGTATTCCCTAAGTTCATTGTGAGGAAGCTCGCGTTCCAGCAGTTGCGCCGAACCGCGAATACCGCCTAGAGGGTTCTTGATTTCATGGGCCAGGTTACGGATGAGCTCGCGATTCAACTGTTGGTGTTCAAGAATTTTTTCCTCGCGGACAATCTTCATTTGCTGATCCTGCTGATTAAATTCGAGGATCAATCGTTGTCCTTCGGTCGGTGTCGCCTTACAGGCAGTGTGAATTACGGCGGCGGCGGCGGTCTCGAGGGTCAGTTCGTTTTCGCTGAAGCCTGCATCGTGTTTGACAACCTGATCCAGCATCGCAAATAGCGCGGTATTGCCGACGTGCGCGGAGAACAAGCGTGCACACGATTGCCCAAGCGCATTCTTCTGGCTGAAGGCAAACATGGTTTCGGCGGCTGGATTGGCGTATTTCAGGGCGAACCCGTGATCGAGAATAAGGACAGCAGTCGAAAGCAGATCGAGACCGGCATAAAGTTGCGAAGGAGGGTTGGACATTTCGGTATGAATACTACGAACGCGACAAAGATAGCGATAAAAAGCAAGTTTTGCGCCACTCGCATTTAATAGGCACTTTCATTATTTGAGGATACCGTTTTTCGCCGTGCAAAGAGACGAAAAAAAACGTCGAAGGCTCTTCACCCTCGACGTTTGAAGTATCGATCGGCAACCCGATCGAAAGGAGACGTTAAGTTTTTTTGGCGAGCATTTCTTCACGAAGCGCAACGATGTTGCCTTCATGCATGGCGACTTCGTCCTGCAAATTACGCACACGTTCGAAGTGACGCTCAATTTCAGCGCGCGCTTCCGGGCTGATGAGCGGTTTCTGTGACGTCGCGGCGGCTGCAGTCGTGGCGAAAGTAGCCCGCATCGCACGTATCTCGCCGGTGCGGCGCTGTTCTTCGGCGAGCGCTAAACGGGTCGCGCCCAGCGATTTCTCTTCCGCCTGAATTTCACTTTCCAAAATACGGCGGCGAACGTCCGCACGACGCTGTTGTGCGACTTCTTGCGCTTTGTCAGCTGTGTCGAGAACGGCAATCGCCGTCTTCGGCAGTGCGGAGGGGATTGATGCGGTCGTTGGCACCAGCGCAACATCCTCGGGCGTGATCGCAATGGGCATGACAGCAATTGGCTTGGCAGGTGCTGCGTTAATTGGGTAATTGGGCGATGGCACGCTGGTCACTTTTGCCACCGCTATGGTGCGCGCGGCGGGCGCGGTGTTGATCGGGACCGCAGTTTGCATGATGGTCAACGGTTCCAGATTGAGCTTGGCCCCTCCCTTGATTGGCGAATTGGCGTAGGTCACGCGACCGCTTTCATCGGTGAACTTGTAAATCGTTTGTGCACTTTGTGCAAACACCGTCGCAGGTACAGTAGCTACAATTGCCAAGCCGACCAGAGTGCATTTCGCAAGTAGATTCATAGCGTTTTCGCCCCGGCTTGCACCCGGCGAGTCCACGTTCGATGGTCTTACAGCATACGACTCGAAAAAATCTTTTGCAATACAAGGACTTGTGGTTTGCAGAGGGTGCATCCACAAGCTGTAGTTTGTTACGCTAAAACATCGCCTCATTTGACGAGTTTTTTCGGGCTGGGTCTGACAGGGCGAAAAAAGGGGCGGAACGTCCAAGCCGTTCTGCCCCTTTTTTACAGGTGAGCGTAGTTATCGCGCTTCAGCGTTGCGCGAAGCGTCGCGCAACGCGATTAGACCCAAGCCTACAAAGAGTAATACATGTCGAATTCAATCGGATGCGTGGTCATGCGGAAGCGTGTCACTTCTTGCATTTTGAGTTCGATATAGGCATCGATCATCTCGTTTGAGAACACTCCACCACGCGTGAGGAACTCGCGATCTTTATCCAGGTACTCCAGCGCCTGGTCGAGCGATGAACACACCGTTGGGATCTTGGCATCTTCCTCTGGCGACAAGTCATAGAGATTTTTGTCGGCGGGGTCACCGGGGTGAATCTTGTTTTGTACGCCATCCAGGCCCGCCATCATCATCGCAGCAAATGCGAGATATGGATTCGCGGTCGGGTCCGGGAAGCGCACTTCAATGCGACGCGCTTTGTCCGATTGCACGTAGGGAACGCGGATCGATGCTGAACGGTTGCGCGCGGAGTAGGCCAGTTTCACTGGTGCTTCGAAGCCCGGTACCAGACGTTTGTAGGAGTTGGTGCCTGGATTGGTGATGGCGTTGAGCGCGCGCGCATGCTTGATGATGCCGCCGATGTAATAGAGCGCGAATTCGGACAGACCCGCGTAGCCATTCCCCGCGAACAAGTTTTTGCCGCCTTTCCAAAC
Source organism: Usitatibacteraceae bacterium (assembly GCA_046589675.1). Lineage (GTDB taxonomy): Bacteria > Pseudomonadota > Gammaproteobacteria > Burkholderiales > Usitatibacteraceae > UKL13-2. The sequence goes on along the minus strand of JBKJVA010000182.1, from coordinate 2,719 downwards.
CGACATGTGCACATGCATACCAGAGCCGTTATCGCCGACGATCGGTTTGGGCATGAAAGTCGCCGTCTTGCCATAGCTGTGGGCGACGTTTTGTACCACATACTTCAAGCGCTGGTTCCAGTCGCCGCGTTTCACGAGAGTTTCAAACTTGGTGCCAATTTCGCATTGCCCCGCGTTCGCCACTTCATGGTGGTGCACCTCCACTTCCACGCCAACATCCTCCAGCGCGGTGCACATCGCCGAACGGATGTCCTGCAACTGGTCGACCGGCGGGACCGGAAAGTAACCACCCTTGACGGTCGGGCGATGACCGAGATTTCCGCCCTCAAATTTACCGTCGGTCGACCATGCCGCTTCTTCGGAATAAATTTTGCAGGAGCTGCCCGACATGTTGTCTGACCACTCCACCGCGTCGAAAATAAAGAATTCCGGCTCGGGTCCAAAATAAGCGACGTCGCCGAGGCCGCTCGCTTTTAAATAGGCTTCTGCGCGATGACCCAGTGAGCGTGGATCGCGGTCGTAACCCTTACCCGTCGACGGCTCAATCACATCGCAGGAAAGCACCAGTGTTGGTTCATCGTAAAACGGATCGACAAAGGCAGAATCCGGGTCCGGCATCAAAATCATGTCCGAGGCTTCGATACCTTTCCACCCAGCAATCGAGGAACCATCAAACGCATGACCCTCGGTAAATTTATCTTCGCCGAATGCTTTGACCGGCACGGATACATGTTGCTCTTTTCCCTTGGTATCGGTAAAACGGAAATCGACAAATCTGATCTCGTTTTCCTTTACCATTTTCAATACGTCTGCGACTGCCATGTGGTTCTCCTGATTAATATGCGGAATGATCTAATTTTAGCTACAAGGTGGCTGTAAAAAACAGCAGAAAGCATGCCATGAAAACGTGCAGTGTAGGTTATTGATTAATAAACAACTTGTCATACAGTATGCAAATGTATGCGCTTTATTGGTGCATTGAAAGTAATTACGCACCATTACAGTGCGACGCCAGGTTCGCAGTTATCACCATAATATATAACGCCAATAATTTCATTGACAGGAAGCGGACAGAAATAATTTCGCCGTTTCCTTCTAAAAAACATGACTGATCGCTACGCCGTCATCGGCAATCCTGTCGCACACTCCAGATCCCCGGAAATTCACGCCGCGTTCGCGCGCGAATGCGCCGTGGATATGAGCTACCAGCGGCTGCTTGCTCCGGCTGGCGGATTTGTGGATACGCTTGAGGCGTTTCGCAACAGCGGCGCATCGGGTGCAAACGTCACGGTTCCATTCAAACTCGAAGCGTTCGATTGCGCGGACGAGCACACCGCGCGTGCCCAACGCGGTAAATCGGTGAACACGCTTAGCTTCGCGGGCGAAAAGGTGGTTGGCGATAATACCGACGGGGTGGGACTTTGCCGCGACATCGTGGGTAATCTTGGTCAGCCGTTACAAGGGGCAAGAATATTGGTTATCGGTGCGGGCGGTGCCGCGCGCGGCGTCGTTGGTGCGTTGCTGGATCATCTCCCGGAAATACTTGCCATCACCAATCGGACACAGTCCAAAGCGCAAGCGTTCGTCGATGAGCTCGACGCAGGAAAAAAGTTTTGTGCGCTCAGTTTGTCTGAGCTGTCCTCACGCCGTTTTGATATCGTCATCAATGCGACGTCGGCTAGCCTGTCCGACGGCACGCTGGACTTGCCACCGACGTGCTTCGGTGCCGACGCACTGGCGTATGAAATGATGTACGGCAAAGGAATGACACCATTTTTGGCGCTCGCCGCCAGTGTCGGTGCTCGTCACGCAGATGGATTAGGCATGTTGGTGGAACAGGCTGCAGAAGCATTTTACGTTTGGCGTGGCGTGCGGCCCTCCACCGGTCCCGTCATTGACCTTCTGAAACATCGCGCACCGTGATTCGTTCCGCACTGCGATACCTGCTCGCATTCTTCGCCATCGTTGTTGCCACTTTCATTGCCTATCAAGGCTACGTGGCGCTCAAACTTTGGTGGTGGGACGATCACAACCCTGCTACCACTGCGTTCATGGAGGCGCGATTAGCCATCATTCGCGAAAAGTCCCCCACCGCGAAACTCAAGCAACAATGGGTGCCCTACACAAAAATCTCCAGTCATCTCAAGCGTGCCATCCTGGTTGCTGAAGACGACAGATTCGTCGATCACGAAGGTTTTGATTGGGATGGTATTCAGAAGGCAATGAACAAAAACCAGAAGCAAGGCAAGGTTGTTGCCGGTGGTTCGACAATCTCCCAACAACTCGCCAAAAACCTGTTTCTGTCTGGTGAGAGGTCGATGCTGCGCAAAGCCGAAGAGGCGCTCATCACACTGATGATGGAGCGGATACTCGCTAAAGAACGCATTCTGGAAATTTATCTCAACGTGATCGAGTGGGGAGATGGCGTGTTTGGCGCCGAGGCGGCATCACGGCACTATTTTGGCGTTACGGCCGCGCAACTTTCACAGCAACAGGCCGCCAAACTGGCAGCAATGGTGACGCGCCCGCGTTTTTACGATCGAAATCGAAGTGCGCCATGGTTGTTGAAGAAAACCGAGATAATCCTTGAGCGTATGCCAAGGGCCCAACTTCCATGAAAGGGATGAATGGAGCTTGTTAGCTGGATTTTTTTCGGCCCGGCCAAACTTGTTGCCGCGTGGCAATACGCAGGCATTTTGATCGCCGTTACCCTGATCGG
>JBKJVA010000344.1:0-5101 GCA_046589675.1 Usitatibacteraceae bacterium | reverse complement strand
GAGTCTTCGTACGGTTACCGAAGCTTCAAGGAATTGGTCGAGGATGCCGAGAAACGCAAACTCGTCGTGATTGTGCGCGATGACAAGTCGGGGCAGTACACGATACGGTTACCGGCGAGCAGTTAGCGGCGAGCAATAGTTGACGGCAAGTGTTTAAAACACCAGCATCGGTGCGACTTTTATAAAGGTTTGCCACTGCCTTTCCTGATTCTGTTAATGGTGGTGATATGCAGCAGCGCGGGTGATAAGCTATTGTTCATCATGCACATTTGTCTGCTTATCCACGGAATGGCAGGAGCAGCGCGGAACGGTATGCAGATGTGTATCTCCCTACATTGAGTGATGCATCCTAGAACGAGGCTCTAATGCCGAGCGTGGATATTCCGTCGGGTACATTGGCAAGCGCTTTGCGGCAAGCTGGACTGAAAAAATAGGAGTGTTCCATGCGTTACTTAGTCATTGTCGAAAAAGGACCTTCATCTTTTGGTGCGTACGTCCCCGATTTGCCGGGCTGCATCGCGGCCGGAGAATCGGAAGAAGAAGTTCTTGGCCTTATCCACGAAGCCATCGAGTTCCACATTGAAGGTCTTAAGGAAGACGGCCTGCCCGTTCCTCCGCCAGTCTCATACAGCGAACTTGTTGAGATTGCCGCATAACTCGTCGCTCAATCTGATCTTGTAGGCTTTTCGTTGAGCATTTAACGAAATGCCTGCAAGATCATGTTTTTCCCGAACATCTCGTCGGGAACTTTTCCGCCTCCGCAGGTCGATGAGTGGACGGCGTTTCCTGGGCCCGCGCCGCTTTATTGACATTGCATCAGACATAAGGAGCCAAAAGTGATTAAATTGCTGCTGCCTTTCCTGATTACTGGTGGTGATATCCGGCAGCGCGGGTGATAAGCTTTTGTTCATCATGCACATTAGTCTTCTTATCCACGAAATGGTAGGGTGCAGCGCGGGATGGTAACCAGATGTGTGTGGCGCTATATTTAGTAGGCGCTACGAGTCGCTTTGGTTGCGGCGGCTCGCAGTGAAATCCATCGCAACCACCACATGGAGACGACTATGCCAAAGTATGTAATCGAACGCGAGATTCCAGGTGCAGGAAAGCTGACCGGTGCCGATCTTCAAGGAATATCCGCCAAGTCCTGCAGTGTATTGCGCGAGCTAGGGACATCGATTCAATGGGTCGAGAGTTACGTGACCGACGACAAAGTCTATTGCGTATATATCGCCCCGAATGAAGCACTGGTACGAGAGCATGCTCGCCAAGGCGGCTTTCCGGCCAACAAGGTGTCGGAAGTCAAAACGATAATAGACCCGACGACGGCCGAGTGACCTCGCGGGCTGGAGATCTCCATACCAATTAATTGGCGCGATGCCGGGTGCACAGATTTCGGCGGTGAACGAAGAACAGGTGCAGTCGGGGAAGTTGGTTAGCTAACCAATCGCCCGACAAGGACGCGGTCGATCCGTGAAGAGTGACCATTCTCTTTGCCGCACAGGCGATGTAAGCTACAAATAACTAGTCATGCAAAAGTCAACGCCCGCTGCAAACCCCGATGCGTATGTCGCCGGCCTTGACGGTTGGCAACGCCACTGTGTTGAGGCCTTGCGTGCGGCGGTTCGCGCCGCCGAGGTCCTGGAAGAGGTTGTGAAGTGGCGCAACCTCGTCTATCTGTCGAACGGCCCAGTTTTGGTCATTCGCGCCGAGGAGCAGCGGGTGTTGCTCGGCTTCTGGCGTGGGCAGCGCCTCCGTGCCATAGAGCAACGCCTCAAACCCGGCGGCAAGTACGAGATGGCCACGCTGGAGTTACTCAAGGGGACGACCATCAGCTCTACAACCGTACGCCGCCTGACAAGGGAAGCGGTTGCTCTCAACAAGGCGCTTGGTGACCCGACGAAAGGCGTGCGGCCTGACCAGCCTGTCAAGCCGCAGCCGCTGCGCGGCGCGGCTTAATTCATGCGTTATGCGGCATGTCGGCGCATATGCTGAATCAGAATTTTTTCCAGAGTCGGACAAAATACGACGCGCCATTCAAACCAAACTGAACGCTGTCGTAGATAAAGCCGTTGTCGGTTTCATTGGGATCCTGCTTGCTAGGCTTGACGTTGAAAATGTTGGTGCCGCCTAGGGTGAGCTTCGTATTCTTGTCGAAACGATAGGTGAAACTCAGGTCAGCCGAAGTCTTGGCTGCGTATCTTGCGTTTGGGACACCAGACGCTGTTCCCGAAAACGTGCCCAGCGTCTGTGTGCCGAAGTAAATAACTTTGAAGTCGGTTTCGACCGGGCCGGTAATGAAGTCAAAGCCAAGCGTTGCCTTGGCGCGAGGACCACCTTGCTCGATGAACAGTCGCTCACGTTCGGACAACAGCACATCCTCGAATCCAGCCAATGATCGGGGGGCCTTGATGCCGGTGACTTCTGTCTTGCTCACGTTCAAGGCGAGGTAAGTGGAAAGCTTGCCCCCGCCCAGATCTGACTTGTGGGACGCGGTGAGGTCGAGTCCTTTCGTCTGGGTATTAACGGAATTGACAAAGAACTGCGCCTGCCCTACACCCAGGGTCGACAGTATCGAACCTAGCGCTGGAAAGTTGTCTGCGTCAAATCGACCCGATAGCACAATGCGGTCGTCGATATTGATGCGATACAAATCTGCCGTCACGGCCATTGCTGGTGTCGGGCTCCAGGTCAAGCCAAGTGTGAAGCTCTTGGATTTTTCCTCCTTCAGCTTAGGTATCCCGGCCGCGTTTGCAATCACGCCGCCGTTAGGCGCCAGCACGACATCCAGCGGCACGCCGCTGATGAAGTCGGTAAAGGTCGAAGAGAAATACACCTGCTGTAATGATGGCGCACGAAAACCGGTGCTTCCCGATCCACGCACCAGTACCTGTTCGTTGATTTTGTAGCTCGCAGCCAATTTGCCGGTGAGCGTCGATCCGAAATCGCTGAATTTCTCGGCCCTGAGCGCCGCTTGCGTTTTGAATTGCGCCGTGATGTCGGTCTCCACGTCAATGTACGCGGCGACGCTGTTGCGGCTGCGATTGGTAGCGTCACTCGGTTGAAACCCGGGAAATCCCTGGCTGCCCGCATTGCCACCAACCCCGACGCCGTCGGCATCGATGTACGAACCGCGTTCACCTGCTCTGATCTGGTAATTCTCGCGCCTGTATTCGGCGCCAAACGCCAGATTCATGCCGTTGGCGATACCGGAATAGAAACGACTCATATCGAAATTGGTGGTCAACTGCCCGAAGGAAAAACTGCCAGCGTCAAAGGCACTCGCGCTGGTGCCCTTGCCGCCACCGAGCAGGTTCAGGTTCGCGATCGAGGCGTTGATCGTGTTGCTGATGTCGTAGCGCAGCTTGTTATAGCCATAAGTCTGCGAGAGATCCGCGTTCCAGTCACCGAATTGGCCGCGATGGCCAATGGTGATGTAGCGATCATCAATGTCACCGTTGATAAAGGGCACGAATCCGTTCGGATACTGCGCCGCCGAATTGCGCGATGGAATGTCGTCCGAACCGATGCCGCCACGAGCAAAGGCTGCAGACGACGCCTCACGCTTTTGATTACCGAAGGTGAAATAAAACTTGCCAGTGGGACTGGTCGGCAATTCACCGTTAACGTAAATAGTCGCATTTTTGGATTCGGTATCGCCAATGATGCGCGGATTACCGGCTTCCGCGCGATTGGAGCGCCCGCGATCCAGATATTCTGCGGTGACACCAATCACGCCGCTCTCGCCCACTTGCAGACCGCAGTAGGCAGAGGCCAGGTAGTTCTTGCCGTCACCGGCCGAATACTGTGCGTAACCAAACACGGTTTCACAGCCGAGCCGTTTCTTGAGCCCAATATCGATCACGCCGGCAATCGCGTCAGAGCCGTACTGTGCGGCAGCACCATCGCGCAACACCTGTACGCTTTCAATCGCCAACAGCGGGATCGCATTCATGTCGGTGCCCGTATTGCCACGATTGCGCGCGCCAAACAGATTCACCAGCGATACCGTGTGACGCCGTTTGCCGTTGACCAGCACCAGCGTCTGGTCAGAGCCCAAACCGCGCAATGCGGCAGAGTCGATCAAGTCAGCGCCGTCGGCACCGGTTTGTCGCGTTGAATTAAACGAAGGCGAAATGTAGGTCAGCGTTTGCGCCAGATCGAACTGCCCGCCCTGCTCTGCCACCTTCGTGATGGGAATGAAATCCACCGGCACCGTCGTGTCAGTGGACGACGCGTTAACGCGACGCGAGCCCACGACGGTGACCGTCTCGACCACTGCAGGCTCATCCTTTTTGGGCGCGGCGGCGACGCTTTGGGCGAACGCAGTCGGCATCGCAGTTGCACCGTACAGAGCAATTAGCACTGCCCGGCACATGGCACGGCAGGGAATAGTTGAAGTTTTGCGAGTTGGGACATTCATGAGTAGTTTCCCTCTATAGTTATGATTATTTTTGGCGTGTAGAAAAGCGACAAGGTTGATTTCGCACTACGGTTGAAACACTTCTATCGCGTCCACAACATTGATTGTCAATCTTTTGTGGGAATACCTCAAGGTCTATAGCGAACTGGGCCAACGCACCGAAAAACCAGGCGTCCGAGCACATAAAAAGCGTGTGAAATACTAACGGTCAATCGGAAGCCATTTACCGCTAGCCGAATATTGTGGTTTGCAGTCGGCAACTCTCTGCATCTGTCTATGCCAAAATAGGCACAGACAAAAATAATCGGAGAAAACCATGTCGCGCATGATGGAAAGGCCGTTGCTCATTTCATCCTTGATCGAGCACGCCGCACAAAACCACGCCAAGACCGAAATAATTTCACGCACCATCGAGGGTGGTGCGGCGTTTACGCTTCACCGCAGCAATTACGGCGAGGCGTGCAAACGCGCCAGGCGGCTCGCGAATGCACTCACGCGTTTGGGGGTAGCAAAAGGCGACCGTATCGGCACCCTGGCGTGGAACGGCTACCGGCACTTTGAGCTTTACTACGGTGTCTCCGGCATGGGCGCGGTGATGCACACCATCAACCCGCGCCTGTTCCCGGAACAGCTCGCTTACATCGCCAACCACGCCGAAGATAAATATGTATTTTTCGA
>JBKJVA010000206.1:0-7882 GCA_046589675.1 Usitatibacteraceae bacterium | reverse complement strand
TCGCGCCTTCCTGCCGGGTTCGCTGGTTGATGTGCGGCCGGTCAAAGACACGTCGATGTTTGAAGGCAAGGAACTCGAATTCAAGGTTATCAAGCTGGATCGCAAACGCAATAACGTCGTCGTCTCGCGTCGCGCGGTGATGGAAGCGTCGGCTGGTGCTGACCGCGCCGCATTGATGGCTAATTTGAAAGAGGGTGCCGTCGTTAAGGGTATCGTCAAGAACATCACCGACTACGGTGCCTTTGTCGACCTGGGTGGTATCGATGGCTTGTTGCACATTACCGATCTGGCATGGCGTCGCGTCAAGCATCCTTCGGAAGTGCTGAATGTTGGCGATGAAGTCGAAGCCAAGATCCTCAAGTTTGATCAGGAAAAAAATCGCGTTTCGCTCGGCATGAAGCAGTTGGGCGACGATCCCTGGACCGGCCTCTCACGCCGCTACCCGCAAAGTACGCGTCTGTTCGGAAAGGTGACCAACCTCACCGATTACGGCGCGTTTATCGAGATCGAAGCCGGTATCGAAGGTCTGGTTCACGTTTCCGAAATGGACTGGACCAATAAAAACGTCCACCCTGCCAAAGTTGTATCGCTGGGTGACGAAGTTGAAGTGATGATCCTTGAGATCGATGAAGAGCGTCGCCGCATTTCGTTGGGCATGAAGCAGTGCATGGCGAATCCGTGGGAGGAGTTCTCGATGTCCCACAAGAAGGGCGAAAAAGTCAAAGGTACGATCAAATCGATCACCGATTTTGGCGTGTTCATCGGCTTGCCCGGCAATATCGACGGTCTGGTCCATCTGTCGGATCTCTCGTGGAATGTTGCCGGTGAAGAAGCCGTCAAGAATTTCAAGAAAGGCGATGAACTTGAAGCGGTTGTGTTGGCAATCGACATGGAGCGCGAACGTATTTCGCTGGGCATCAAGCAATTGGACGATGATCCTTTCACCAACTTTACGGCCATCCACGATAAAGGCACGCTGGTAAAGGGCAAAGTGAAATCCATCGACGCCAAAGGTGCCACGATTGCTCTGACAGATGATATCGAAGCGTACTTGCGTGCGTCGGAAGTTTCTCGTGAACGGGTTGAGGATATCCGCACCCATTTGAAAGAGGGTGATGAGATTGAAGCCGTCATCGTTAACGTCGACCGTAAGACGCGCAACATCAATCTTTCGATCAAGGCCAAGGATTCTGCCGAGGAGAAAGATGCCATGAAGCGTATGGTCGATGACGCGCCTTCCAATGCCGGTACGACCAACTTGGGCGCGCTGCTTAAAGCCAAGCTCAAGCAAGGCGATAATTAAAAAGCGGGCGGTTGCAGAGCTGTGTGTTTAGCACAGCTCTGCATTAGCTTTTCTCTTGCAATAACGATTTCAGGAAACGCCTCGTGAAGTCAATGACGAAGTCAGAACTGATTGAAATCCTGAGTGCGCGCCACAGTCAATTGGCGCCGAAGGATGCCGAACTGGCGGTGAAGGCAATGCTGGATGCGATGTCTCACACGCTAGCGAGCGGCGACCGCATAGAAATTCGTGGCTTTGGCAGTTTCGGGCTGAATTATCGGCCGCCGCGTACGGGTCGCAATCCAAAAACCGGTGAGAAGGTGCAGGTTCCCAAAAAGTATGTTCCGCATTTCAAAGCCGGGAAAGAATTGCGTGAACGCGTGGACCTCATCGACACTGCGGTCGATGTAAGCAAACCGGGTGAGTAAGAGAATGTGTGCAGGGACAGCCAGATGTGGTGACGCATCTGGCTTTTTTATTTTGTTTTTTCGACGTGTAAACAATGCGGCGATAAAAGGATGCTAAGACCATGCAAATTCTGATATGGATCGTACGTGTTGTGGTGATTCTTCTCATCGTCTGGTTCGCTGCCCGAAACTCGGAGCCTATCGTTCTATATGGTTATATGGATTCGAGTTTGAAGGCACCGCTGGTGTTGATCTTGCTCGCCTTCTTCGGTGGGGGTTTGATGCTGGGATTGCTAGCTTCGTTAATGTCGATCTTTCAGCTCAAGCGCGAGGTTCGGAAACTCAATCGCGCGCTCCAGCACAAGACGCACGAAGTTAACGACAAGTTGCCACCCGTGTCAGGTAATGAAAATAATGTTTGAGTGGTTGCCGTGGATTTTTTTGGCGGCGCTTGCGTGTTTTGGCATGGGCTGGATGGTGGCGCGTATCGACATCAAGCAGTTGCTGTCAGAATCGCGTGCGCTGCCGCAGTCTTACTTCAAAGGCCTTAATTTCTTGATGGCTGAACAGCCGGACAAGGCCATCGAGGCATTCATCGAAGTGACCAAACAACAGCCGGAAGCCATTGAATTGCAGTTTGCGCTTGGCAGCTTGTTTCGGAAACGTGGCGAAGTTGATCGCGCGATTCGTATTCACCAGAGTCTGTCCGAACGTGCCGATTTACCGGCGGAGCAACGCACGGCAGCATTGCTGGATTTGGCGCTAGATTTCGAGAAAGCCGGACTGCTAGAACATGCGGAACGTATTCTCTGCGATTTATCCGCAAAGTCGGCGGGCAGCAAGAAGCAGCAATCGCAAACACTCAAACTTTTGCTGGAGATCTACGTCCAGGAGCGCGATTGGCAGAAGGCAATCAATGTGGCGCGGCGTATGCAGACTGATGTGGGTGGTGCTGCAGACTATGCCAGGGAAATCGCCAACTACTATTGTGAATCGGCCATTCATGCGCACCAGCTTGAACTTGTCGATGAAGCCGAGGGACATCTGAATGCAGCGTTGGTGGCCAATGAGAAATGCGTGCGCGCTAATCTGCTGAAAGGCGAGTGGCTGGCAGCGGCTGGCAAACACCAGCAGGCGATCGCTGCCTGGCGCAAGATTGAACAGCAAAGTCCTGGCTATCTTGGTCTGATGGCGGATCAAATAATGGCGAGCTTCGAGGCCATCGGCAAAACCGAACAAGGACTGAAAGAGTTAAGTGCGTTGCAGCAGCAATATCCTGCGCTGGACCTTTTCAACGCGATTTTTCATGCCACGATGAAGAGCGAGGGTGCGACCGCTGCTTACCAACTCGTCCAGGAAGACCTGCGACAAAATCCCACGCTGGTCGGGCTGGATCGTTTGCTGGAAGCAGAATTGTTATCGGCACCTGAGGAGAGGAAAGCAGACCTCAAGGTGCTGAAGGATTTAGTACACACGCACTCGAGCCGCCTTGCCGTTTATCTCTGCGGCAGTTGCGGCTTCAAAGCCAAACAGTTCTACTGGCAATGTCCGGCGTGCGCAGGTTGGGAGACGTTCCCGCCCCGCAGGACGGCCGAATACGACACCTCGGATCGCCATCTGGCAAAACTGCAAGCCGAAGCATGACAATGCATAAAAAGCCACTCATCGTCGCGCTCGACTTTTCTGACGCCAAGTCGGCATTGGACTTGGCTGCACGCCTCGATCCGGTGGAATGTCGCGTCAAGGTAGGCAAGCAACTGCACACTGCTGCTGGTCCGCAGGTGATTGATGTGCTGATGCATCACGGTTTTGACGTGTTTCTGGATCTCAAGTTTCACGACATCCCTAACACCGTCGCCAACGCATGTCGGGTAGCAGCCTCCCAAGGCGTGTGGATGATGAATGTCCACGCGAGTGGGGGTCGGTGCATGTTGCTTGCCGCGCGTGAGGCCGTCGATGAATTCAAAGTCAAACCGTTGCTGATCGGCGTGACGGTATTGACCAGTTTGTCGGACGCCGAGATGTCGGAAATTGGCTTTACCGGGACCGCTGCTGACAATGTGATGCGACTCGCCATATTGACGAAGGAGTGTGGACTGGACGGCGTTGTCTGTTCAGCACAAGAAGCAGCTAGCCTGAAAGCCGCTCTGGGAGCGGAGTTTGAGCTAGTGACACCAGGTATTCGGCTTGAGGGCGACGCCATGGGAGATCAGCAACGGGTGATAACACCGGTAGATGCGATCAAGTTGGGTGCAGACTACCTGGTGATAGGGCGCAGCATCACGCTCGCCAAGGATCCCGTTGTGATACTAAACTTGATCAATCAACAGCTGGTAGCGATGTCGTCTAGCACCGCAGTGCCATAGCGCGTTCTTCCTTCACAACGAAAATCCATTTAATGAAAATAACTGTCATTGGAACCGGCTATGTAGGGCTAGTCACCGGTGCCTGCCTGGCCGATGTCGGCAACAACGTGTTGTGTATGGACATCGACGTTAAGAAAATAGCAACGCTGGAGGCCGGTGGCATACCGATATACGAGCCCGGCTTAAAAGAAATGGTCGCGAGCAATGTTGCAGCCGGACGTCTGCATTTCACGACTGATGTCGCGGCAGGCGTGGCGTTTGGCGAAATCCAGATCATCGCAGTTGGAACACCGCCGGGCGAAGATGGCTCCGCCGATTTGCAATATGTTGTGGCAGCGGCACGCAATGTGGGCAGGCTCATGACCGTGCCGAAAATTATCATGGATAAATCGACCGTACCGGTTGGTACGGCTGACAAGGTGCGCGCGGCGATTGCCGAGGAACTTGAGAAACGCGGTATGGATCTCAAGTTTTCGGTTGTGTCCAACCCGGAGTTTTTGAAAGAGGGTGCTGCGGTTGAAGACTTCATGCGGCCGGATCGTATTGTTATTGGCGCGGATAACGATGAGGCAATCAGCGCGATGCGCGCGCTCTATGCGCCGTTCCAGCGCAACCATGATCGCATCATGATCATGGACGTGCGCTCGGCCGAATTGACCAAATATGCGGCTAACGCCATGTTGGCAACGCGTATTTCGTTCATGAACGAGCTGGCATTGCTGGCAGAACTGCTCGGGGCAGACATCGAATCCGTGCGCAAGGGCATGGGCTCGGACCCACGCATCGGTTATCATTTTCTGTATCCAGGGATTGGTTACGGCGGTTCCTGTTTCCCCAAGGATGTGCAGGCTCTGCAACGAACCGCGACGGCTGCTGGCATGAACCTGAAGCTGCTCGATGCGGTGGAGCGTGTCAATGTCGCGCAAAAGCATGTGCTGACCAAAAAAATCGTCAAGCGCTTTGGCGAAGACCTTTCCGGCATGACATTCGCGGTATGGGGCCTCGCATTCAAGCCAAATACCGACGACATGCGCGAAGCATCGAGTCTCGTGTTGATCGAGGATTTGGTCAAGCACGGCGCGAAAATTGTCGCATTCGATCCGGTAGCGTTACCCGAGGCCGAGCACTTGTTAGGTGATAACCCAAGCGTGAAATTTGCAAGCGCCGCGATGGAAGCGTTGAATGGTGCAGATGCGCTTGCCATCGTGACCGAGTGGAAAACTTTTCGCGCGCCCGATTTTGCCACGATGAAAACGGCATTGAAATCTCCTGTCGTCTTTGACGGACGTAATTTGTACGAGCCGGAAGCGATGCGAGAGTTTGGCTTTGAGTATTATCCGATCGGCCGACCACAAATTGCATAGACGTTGATGGGTAAACTCATTATTCCCGATTGTTCAAAGGCGCACGTACTGGTCGTGGGTGATGTAATGCTTGACCGCTATTGGTTTGGCGATGTCTCGCGCATTTCTCCTGAGGCCCCGGTACCCGTAGTGCACGTCCAGCGTACTGAAGAGCGCCCTGGCGGCGCTGCCAACGTGGCCCGCAATATCGCCTCGCTCGGCGGTAAGGCCACCTTGCTCTCAGTGGTAGGCGATGACGAAGCCGGACGTTCACTGGCTGCATTACTTGAAAAAGAGCATGTCACCACGATGTTCCACAAGGATCCTCAATTACCAACCACCGTGAAGCTGCGCGTGATCGGACGCCAGCAGCAGTTGTTACGCATTGATTTCGAGACACCACCTTCGCGCGAAGTGCTGGAAGACAAGCTCGGTGATTTTGAATCGCTGGTGGATGATGTTGACGTTATTATTTTGTCCGACTACGGTAAAGGTGGATTGACCCACGTCTCGAAAATGATCAACGTGGCGAAGGCACATGGCAAACGCATTCTTGTCGATCCGAAAGGCGACGATTTCGCGCGCTACCGTGGGGCGACGCTGCTCACGCCGAATCGTGGCGAATTCCGGCAAGTGGTGGGGCGCTGGCAGGATGAAGCTGATCTTGCCGCGCGTGCCGAATCACTTCGCATCGAACTTGCATTGGATGCCTTGCTCGTCACGCGTTCCGAGGAAGGTATGTCGCTGTTTTCAAGCGCGGGGGCGATGCATGAGCCTACACAGGCGCAAGAGGTCTACGATGTATCCGGCGCCGGTGACACCGTCATTGCGACTATCGGCCTCATGATGGCCGCTGGCCTCAATATGCAAGATGCGGTGCGAATTGCCAATCGCGCAGCGGGTGTCGTGGTCGGGAAACTGGGGACGGCCACGCTGTCGCGCGCAGAGCTAATTTCGTCGCTGCGCTAATTTTCTATTTATTTATTCTCTGAAAAATTATGACCATCATTGTTACCGGCGCAGCCGGATTTATCGGCAGCAATATCGTCAAAGCGCTGAATGCGCGCGGCGTCTCAGATATTGTGGCCGTCGACAACCTCACGAAAGGCGATAAATTCAAGAACCTCGTCGATTGCGAAATTGCTGAATATGTCGATAAAAAGGACTTTTTGGAAGTGGTTGAATCTGGCGAACTTGGTGGAGAGATTGAAGCGGTACTTCATCAGGGGGCATGCTCGGACACGATGGAGACCGATGGCCGTTACGTGATGGACAACAACTATCGCTACTCGCTTTCATTACTCGAATGGTGTAACGACGAAGCAGTACCGTTTATTTACGCGTCATCCGCGGCGGTGTATGGTGGTGGAAAGGTCTTTGCTGAAACGCGCGATTGTGAAGCACCGTTAAATGTCTACGGATATTCTAAATTCCTGTTCGATCAGGCGGTGCGGCAGCAGTTAGCCGATGCAAGCGCGCAGATCGCCGGTTTTCGCTATTTCAATGTTTACGGCCCGCGTGAGTCACACAAAGGTCGCATGGCATCGGTTGCGTGGCATTTTTTCAACCAATACCACGCCAACGGCAAAATCAAGCTGTTTGAGGGTAGCGATGGCTATGCCGGTGGTGAACAGCGGCGCGACTTTGTGTCAATTGAAGATGTGGTCAAGGTCAACCTGCATTTTCTGGACAACGACAACATATCGGGCATCTTCAATCTCGGCACCGGACGCAGCCAAACCTTCAACGACGTAGCAGTGGCCAGCCTCAATGCCTGTCGTTCTCTTGATGGAAAATCTGCATTGTCACTGGACGAAATGAAGGCCCAAGGTTTGATCGAGTATGTCTCGTTTCCAGATGCATTGAAAGGCAAATACCAGAGTTATACCGAAGCCGACCTTACTAATCTGCGTTCTGTCGGGTACGGCGACGAATTTCTGACCGTTGAAGAGGGTGTCTCTCGCTACATTCCGTGGTTGGCCGCGCAGCGCGGGTGAGTTAACGCAACAGCGTTGTCGGCCCGGTTGACCAGTCAGGACCTCCTGTAAACGCTGGATTGTTTGTAATATCTTTCATATAATCAATTAGTTTGCTGCGTTTGGCGGGAACAACATCAACCGCAAAGTGGCGAATGGTTTGCGCAGTCGGGGGCCAGTAAGTAATTCCTCTCTTGCGAGCACGGCGAAAAGGGAAGCATATCTCTTGTGTATCGCGATCAGTATCTACTTTGTCAACCGACTGCCCTAATGCTCGTTTTAGTGCGTGCGGTTGGTGTTACGGGTTGTAACGATCAGCGAAAAGAAACCGCACTGACTGGGCCCGCTGCTTAAATTGAAGCAGGCAGTCGGGGCAATCACCGTTTTACTCACTCACTCACTCATGGAGTATTTATGAAGAAAATCCTCGCTACGGTCGTCGCGTTTTTTGCGTCGATCACCATCGCGTTCGCAGCCGTAAACGTGAACACTGCAACAAAAGACGAAT
>JBKJVA010000059.1:0-10497 GCA_046589675.1 Usitatibacteraceae bacterium | reverse complement strand
TGGCAAAGTGGCTGCCAACCACGCGCTGGGCGACATCTGGGCGATGGGGGCCGAAGCGCAATCGGCAACCGCGATTGTGACGGTACCTTCCGGGCTGGAGTCCAAAGTTGAAGACGTGCTGTTTCAGATGATGACCGGTGCGCTCGAAATTTTGAATGCGGGCAATTGTGCATTGGTGGGTGGGCATACCGGAGAAGGCAAAGAGTTGGCGCTGGGCTTTGCGATCAATGGCCTGATCGATGACGACCCTGCGAGGATCTTGCGCAAGAGCGGCATGAAACCCGGCGACGTGCTGATTCTGACCAAACCGATTGGCACCGGCACCCTGTTTGCCGCGCATACAAGACTGGCAGCCAAAGGGCGTTGGATCGATGCGGCGCTGCAATCGATGATGGTATCGAACCGCCTGGGCGCGCGGTCTCTGTTTGAACACGGCGCCACCGCCTGCACCGATCTGACTGGCTTTGGCCTGTTGGGCCATCTGGTAGAAATGACCCGTCCTTCCGCCGTAGATGCCGAACTGAATCTCTCCGCATTGCCACTGCTGGCAGGCGCCGAGGAATGCGTGGCAGCCGGTATTGTCAGTTCACTGCAAAGCGCCAATGTGCGGCTGCGTCGCGCGTTGCGTAACCAGAAAGCCATGGTCAAACATCCGCGCTACCCGCTGATCTTTGACCCGCAAACGGCGGGCGGTCTGCTGGCAAGCGTCCCGCCTGCGCGGGCAGAGGCTTGCATTGCTCAATTGCGCGCGTTGGGCTACACCACGACCGTAGCCATCGGTCGAATTTTGCCGCAGGGCGATGCCTTGGAGTCGATTACCCTCACCGTTTGACGTGGGTACAGTGAGCGCGTCAGTTTGACCACGCTGCGCCCTCACTATTTACGTTGGCGCGGTCGTGGCAACTGATGCAAGCGTTCATGAACAGGTGCTTTCCTTGCTGTTGTTCAGTAGTCAAGGCATCGTTGGCTGTATCGAGCGCGATCATACCGGTGGCAAACGGGAACGCGATCTTGTAACGTTCGTGGTCGCGCCAGCCATTCTCTTGCGTGTGGTAGCGCGTGTTATGCGCTTTGGCGCGCGTAAATTCTTCGAGGATGAAATCTGCAACGATGCTAATCTCGGTTGCGGATAGCACATTGGTGAAAGCCGCCATCGCCGTGCCCGCACGGCCATGGGTGATCGCCTCGATCATGCGCTCGCGCGGCAAATCCGCAGGCAAGCTGTCTTTGAAGTTACGTGGTGGCGGTTTCAGGAAGGTCGTGGCCAATGTCTTCGCGTCACCCGAATAGCCGTGGCAGTAGTAGCAGCGGAAATTGTAGATCTTGCGGCCAAGTTCATGATTCGTTCGCAATTGTGCAATATTTTGCGTCATGGCTGGCGCACTGGTCGGCGCAATGGTTGGCGCTTGTGTCAGCGCAGTACCGGCAATTCGTTCGCACCCGCCTGACGCAAAAATCGCGATAACGCCGGCCGCGGCCAGCCGGCCAGTTCGGGTCATTTTTGACTAGGCTGGCTTAAATTGCCGGACGGTGAGATGAAGCGCTGAAACACATATTCGGCAACGTCGGCAATTTCTTGCGGTGTCAGCACTTTCTCCCAGGCGGGCATTCCAGTGCCGCGCTTGCCTTGCGTGATGGTAAGTACCAGCAACGGCCTGCTAAAGGCTGCGCGCGCTTCCACGCTTACAAAACTCCGTGGCTTGGGGACAATGACGGCCGCACGCGGGCCTTTGCCATCGCCCGCCGCGCCGTGACACGCAACGCAATTCTGTTCATACAGTGGGCGACCGTTCGAGATGTTGCCTTTCAGCAGTGGACCCTTTGGCGCGGGAGTTGTGCTCGCAGTTACCGCCTTGCTGCTTGCCGCAGGCAAGACCGGCGTGGTGCCCGTCTTCGTTTGCTGCGTAGCCGGTTCCATGAATTTGCTGCGAATGAAATCCACGATGGTGGCGATTTGGGCATCGTTGAGTTGCGTTTTCCAACCAACCATCGCTGTGCCAGGGCGCCCCTCGCGCACGCTCACGATCATGCGTTCGCGCGGCATACTCGCACGCACCACGGGGTCCGTGAAATCCGTAGGTGGCGGGTTGAGGCTGGCGCGGGCGCGGCTTTGGCCATTACCCTGGTCGCCGTGGCATACCGAACAATAGCTTTGGTAGAGCGCGGCTGGCGTCGTGCCCGCCTGCGAACTGCCACCGGCAGCCGCATCGAGCGCGCTGCAGGCGGCAAAGCCCACCAAGGTCGCGCGCGCCAGCGTTCCATAAAATCTTTCAAACCATGTATTCATATTGGGCCTGTGGCTGCGTATTGCTTACTTGTTGTACGAAAACGAAAACGTCGATTGCGATCATGTGTTGGCCGCAGGGTCGTCTGGTTGACACGCAAATTCAGTGCCATGTCTGTCACTGCGTTGCGCTGTTGGCATAAACCTTGCGGAGTAAAGGTATCGATATGGCATGAGATCGGAACAAAAAATGGAATTGCGGCGATTCACTTGTACAGCGACACGTGTAGTCATCATCGGGGTATTGATTGCGGCGGCCGGTTGCGCCGTGACGCCGCAGGCACCTGTAAAACCAATGGTTATTCCGGTTTTTCCGCCACCGCCTGAGCCGGCACGCTTTATTTACGAGCGCAGCATTTACAGCAGTGCCGATGTCATACGCGATGACGGCAAGTCCAGCTTTCGCCGCCTTGTCACCGGGGAAATCAAGGCCGGAGAAGGGTTGTCGAAACCCTACGGCATCGCGGTGCAACAGGGCCGTGTTTACGTGACAGACACGGTCAAGCGGGTGGTGATGTTGTTTGATTTTCCACGGGGGGTTTATAGCGAAATCGGCACGCAAGCTGAGGGAGCGCTGCGTTTGCCCCTCGGCATTGATATCGACGCTGCCGGCGTCGTTTACGTCAGCGATGGCCTCAACCGCCGGATCTCTGTCTACGCCCCCGACGGAAAATTCCTGCGCCATCTGGGAAGCCCTGAAATATTGCAACGTCCGGCCGGCATCGCCATCGACGCGGCAGGCACCCGCCTCTATGTGGTCGATATTGGCGGCATCAGCAGCATGGATCACGGCGTCCACGTATTCGATGCAAAGACCGGGGCGCATCTGCGCAGTATTGGCAAGCGCGGCGATGGTGATGGGGAATTCAATTTGCCGCGCGATGTCGCCCTCGGCAAGGATGGCAATATTTACATCGTCGATGGCGGCAATTTCCGCGTCCAGGTGATACGGCAAGACGGTAGCTTTGTGCGCAGCTTCGGTGCCATCGGTCGACAGGGTGGGCAATTCTCCCGGCCCAAGGAAATTGCCATCGATCCAGCTGGAAACGTCTATGTGGTCGATACCGCGTTCGGCAATTTTCAGATATTCACAGCGGAGGGGAAATTGCTGCTCGACGTCGGCGGACGCAGCAACACCGATGGCCCGGCGAAGTACATGCTGCCTTCCGGTATTGCGGTCGACGAGGATGGCCGAGTCTACGTCGTCGATCAATACTTCCGCAAAGTCGATGTATATAGACCAGCGGCACTTGACCCCACCGCAGGTTATCTGGGTCGCCCGTCTCAAGCGACCGGTGCCCGCTGACACGTAAAGCTGGCCTCAATTCTTGGAATTGAGAATTTGCGTGCGCCGATATTCTTGCCTCCGGGAAGTTGTTGCGTTTGCAGACGCATTACCGGATGTTTTCTGTGATGTAGATCAAACGGAACGTGGCATGCAAGTTGCTCATACCTTGACAACACATTGAATGAGTAGAAGTACCGTAGCCGCTTACCTAACGTTGGAGACAATATGAACGCAACAACCAGAAACATCCACAAAGGCTTGACGTGGGCTTTGGCCGGAATGGCATGTACCGTCGGCCTGATGTTCACGCCGATGGCTTCCGCACAAATAAGCGCGACCAAGCACAATCTTACCCCGACCGGACCCGGACCGAACATCTTCACCGCCACCAACCCCGTGCTGAGCGAGATTTGCGTTTTTTGTCATACGCCACACGGTGCCGACATCACCGCATCAGCACCATTATGGAATCGCGTCATCGCCAGCACCGTCTACCAAACCTACGACAGCCTTGGCACATCGTCGCTGGATGGCAAAATCACCACTACAGTCGGTTCAGTATCGATTGCCTGCCTGTCTTGTCACGATGGTACCCAGTCGATGAGCGTCGTCATCAATGCCCCCGGATCCGGCAATTACAACCCCGCCGGCGCGCCGATGGCCGGAGCTTGGGCCGGTGCCAACCAGACCCTCGGAAGACTTAACGTTGGGGCAGTGGCCAACCTCACCACCGATTTGAGAAACGATCACCCGATTGGTATTCAATATGCCGGCGGCGGCTTCAATGCGACGACGCCGACCACGCGCGCCATCGGGGTTGGCGATCCGGATTACATTAATCCGCAGAGTGCGATCCTGGGCGCAAACCGCGCTTGGTGGGTCGATGTCGCCGGTCCTGTAGGGGCGGTTGCAGGTACCCGCCAGAAGACCGACATGGCACTGTACTCGCGCGGCCCAGCTACGGTCGGTGGCGGCTACACCGGGCAGACCCAATTGGAACCCTTCGTTGAGTGTGGCAGTTGCCATGATCCACATTCCAACAACGCGACATTCCTGCGCATCGCCAACACCAACAGCGCAGTGTGCCTGGCGTGTCACGTGAAATGACCCTATGCACCTACCGCTACGAGCTGGAAGTGGATTGGATGATAAGCCAACGCCTGGCTCGCCTGCGGTGGGGTTATTGTTGAAAAAGCGGCGTCTGGGTTGTCACGTCGGGCGAGCGCGTCACCGCATGGTGGCGTGCTCGCTTTTGGCATTGGTACTTTCAGCCGGTGCCGTTTCTCAGACCTTCGCTGCCGACAGCCCGGATCGCAGTAGTGTCGTTGCCCGCGTCGGTGATACCAGTATCGGTCGGGACGAATTCGATCAGGCACTCGGCATTGCAGCACGCCGCAAGTTCTATCACGGCAAAACGCCGGACGGCGAGATGGCCGCGTTGCAGCGTGAAGTTGCCAGAAGCATGGTTGACAACGTGCTGTTGCTCAAAGAGGCGAAGCGGCTGGGGCTCAAGCCCGACGCAGAATCGATCAAACGGACGATAAGCGAACACGAGACGCGTTATAAGGCAAGCGCGCAGTGGCAGTCCACGCGCGCAGCCGTGCTGCCAAAATTGCAAAAGCAACTTGAGATCGATAGTTTGCTGCTGCTGCTGCAAAATAAGGTGCAGAGTGTCGGGCAGCCGGATGCAGCACAACTACAAATTTTTTATGCCGCAAATCTGGACAAATTTACCGAGCCTGAACGCTCGCGCGTCTCAACTATCCTGCTCAAGGTCGATCCTTCTTCGACGCGCGCCATCTGGGACAAGACGCAGGCAGAGGCAGTCGGCATGGTCAAGAAACTGCGCGCTGGTGCCAACTTTGCGCAGCAAGCCAGACAACGCTCGGGCGACGACTCCGCCGCCAATGGGGGCGATATGGGTTATCTGCATCGCGGCATGCTGGCTGAACCGGCGCAAGTCGTTGTCGACAAACTCAAACCAAACGAGATATCAGACGCAGTAACACTCTTGCAGGGCGTGGCCATATTCCGTCTGGACGAGCGCAAGCCAGCGATCCAGAATCCATTGGGCAAGGTTGAGGTTCGCGCGCGGGAATTGTGGCGCCGCGAGCAAAATGATCGCGCCTGGCAGGAGCTATTGACAACGCTGCGCAAAGCCTCGCCCGCGATTATCGACGAGTCGAGTTTTTTACCCGTACTCAACGCTGCCGGTGTGACCAGGGTGCAGCCGAAGGAGAAGTAGCATGTTGATCCCCCGTCAACAACGGCGAATCAAACGTGGTGAATGGAATGCACATTTAACAACTTCGGCGCGACATGCTTATCCTGGCCGCGCTGTTGTCGTTGCATAGCCCATTAGCGACATGGGCAGGCGAGGCGGTCGCTGCAAGGTGGTCAGTCGAAGATGCGCAGGGTGCCGACCAGACGCAAATTGTCCACCTGGTGCCTTCAGCAAATGCCAGCCCGCAGCCAGGCGAGGCAAGCGCACCGCGCGCGGCAGTGGCGGCGAAGGCACCACTCCTGGCCCTGGTGCCTACTTTGGCGCTTAATTCGGAAAGTGGCGCGAGCCCAACGCCGCCGGCCATGCGCAGGACAGCGGCTATGCCTTCAGCAACTGCCGCCGAGAAATGGCAGCTTGCACCGATTCGACTCTGGGGCGATTTAGCCTACGACTTCCGGCGTACCAGCCTCATCGGGCAGTCTGCGTCCACGAGTCACGCGGCGATTGCGAATGTCAGCGCATCGACATACATCTATGAACCCTGGGTTGCTATCGTCAGCGCGAGATTGGGATTGAGTCTTAGCCGGCTGAATGATGGAGAACTAGTCGGCGGCGATAGATTCCTCACGGGAGATGCGCGACTGAACATCTTTCCCGCCAGCCGCTTTCCGTTCGAGGCGCGCTATTTGCGAAGTGATATTGGTACCGACACCGATCTGGGTGCCGATCAACGCGCCCGGCTCACCCGCTACGGGGTGTCGCAACGCTATCGGAATGAAGAAGGTTCACAGCAATATTCGGCAAGCTTTGATCGCTCTACCCAGGACGGTGCCAGCGTCGGCAGGGACATCCAAAGCGCGTTGCAATTTGACGCAAGCACCAGATTCCGGAGCGTTCACGATTTACAACTGATGGCCACGTGGAATCAAAATCGGCGCATCAACACGGCCGAGCGCAATGGCTACGAAACGCTGTTGGCGCGCCACGCGTTCCGGCCCAACTCAACACTTTCGCTGGAGAATTCGGTAAACCTCACCCACACCGATTTTCGCTTCGGATCTGCCGAAAGTGACCTGCGCATCTTTCAACTGAGCTCCATTGCATTCTGGCGTCCGGAAAGCCAACCACTCACAGTCAACGGCAGTGTTCGCATGTTCTCGCTCGACAGCGGCAAGGATTCAATCGGAACGCGGGTCGTCAATGCCAGCGCCGGCGCCAACTACACGTTCAATCGGAACCTGCGTGCCCTTGCTGGAATATCGCTTACCGATACCAACTCGAGCGGCGGGCACAACCGTACCGGTAGCGGAAGCCTGGGCGTTAACTACCAGGGCAACAGCATTGAATGGAACAAATACCGCTACGACTGGTTTGCGGGAGCGACGGGAGTTTCCACCAGCGGTGACACCGAGCGCAACGGTATTTCATTGAACGCCATACTCGGTCAATCGCTCAGTCGTGGGTTTATCTTTGGCAACGGCAGTGCGCTTACGTTCAATGCGGCGCAAAACGTGTCGGTCAATACCGGCGCGCAAGTCGAGGCCTCCAAGTCGGGGTCAAAGCAACTTTCCCATGCCGGTTCGGTCACCTGGAACACGAACGAGCCTGAGTCCGGCGCTACGTCGTTCATCCGTTTGAGCGCCACCGACTCGAGATATCTCGATGGACAGCGCGAAACGTTTCAACTCGTCAATTTGCAACTTACGCGCACCCTCGCGCTCGGTCACGATCGCGCTTTGTCGGGAAACCTGACCGTTCAAACCACGCGTCGAGTCAGCAAACGTCCGGGCTTCGAAAATTCCGGCAATGAAGGTCGGCCCGAAACCTCGGTAAGCGCTGACCTCAGCTATCGCCATCAAAATCTTTTCGGCGTGCCGCGACTGCTGTTTTTCTCGCAACTGCAGGTGAACCGGCAGGAGGTGATCCAGGCGTTCGGCACGCAAAGTCAGCGAGAATTACTTTCCTGGGAGAACCGCCTCGACTACCAGATCGGGCGGCTGGAAACACGGTTCCTGATACGCTTTTCGGAATTCGACGGAACCAAGTACTCGCTGGTGATGTTTCGCGCCACCCGGCGCTTTTGAGCCTGAACTGAAGAAATTTACATCATGACACCGGAACGATTATGACTCGAACAGGGAAAAGACAGGTCGCGGCAATTATTGCATTTGTCGCTGCTGCACTGGTCACTTGGCTGACACCCAGCGTCGCCTACGCCGAGTATGGCGATGTGGTGATCAACAGTTACTCGGACAAGGCAGGTGTACGTCCCGTCGTGTTTCCGCACTGGTTTCATCGCGCGCGCTTTACTTGCAAGGTATGTCACGCCGATCTGGGCTTTAAATTCAAAGCCGGAGGTAACGACATTAACATGCTCAAGATCATCGACGGTCAGTTTTGCGGCGCATGCCACAACGGTGATATCGCCTGGTCAATCGAGAATTGCAACCTCTGTCATTCGGGCAATCCTGGAACGCCGACACTGGTGCATGAAAGCGTAACGCGGCCTACCACGCCATCGACCTCAGCGGTGCCGCGCGGGAACGCGCCCGCCGCAAAGGCCGCAGGCACGCCAACGAAAAAATAGGGAATGACTATGGACCCATCAGTTAGTTTCTCGCTAGCCATTCGCCGAGCCATGATCGGGTTGAGTGCAGTTGCGGCTGCCGTTTTCCTGAGCACGAGCGTGGCGCAGGATGGCCGCGCAGCCTATGACAAGACTTGCGCCGGGTGCCACGCCAAAGCCGTCGCCGGCACACCACAGTCGAATGATTCCGCCGCATGGCAAGTGCGTTTGAACAAGAACGGCTACAGCGGACTGTTCGACAGCGCCATCAAAGGTAAAGGCGCGATGCCGCCCAAAGGGGGCAACGCAGCATTGAGCGAAGACGAAGTGATGAGCGCGGTGATACATATGTTGCGCCTGGCGACGGCGGGTGCCGGCGACCCGATAGTCGCGCCAACGACGAAGGCGGCGAAGCCGACCGAGGTGGCAAGTGCAAAAGGTCGTGACGCCTATCAAGCCTCGTGTGCCGCCTGCCATGCAACAGGTGCGGCAGGTGCCCCCAAAGTCGGGGATGCGTCATCGTGGAGCCCTCGCATTGCCGCAGGTGTGGCTATGCTGCACATCAGCGCGCTCAAAGGCAAAGGAGCCATGCCCGCCAAAGGCGGCAACGCGAGTTTGGCAGATGCCGATGTCAAGGCTGCTGTCGATTTCATGGTCGCGCAAAGCCGGGGGGTAACGATTGCTGTGGCACTCAAACCCGACGCAAAAAAAATCACGCCTGTTACCGATCCGGAGAGCCCGGGAAAATCAGTTTACCTAGCCAGTTGTGCCGCCTGCCACATGGCGGGCATTGCCGGTGCACCAAAGTCCGGTGATTCGGCTGCATGGGCTGCGCGCGTCAAGACGGGCAATGCTGCTCTTTACACCAGTGCCATTAAAGGCAAAGGCGCAATGCCGGCCAAAGGCGGTAACGCTGGTTTGTCGGATGACGCCATCAAGGGTGCGGTCGACTTCATGGTTGCGCAAATTGGAGTTGCCCAGATTGCCAAAGCCAGCGCCCCGGCCAAGGCTGCCGATGCAGCGCCTGCCGCGCGCGACTCATCGCAAACGCCGGTGCCGCCACCAGCACAGGCCGCCGCCGCTCCGCACGGATCAATTGCGGGCGACGTAAATTCCTTCAACCGCTTGCTGCAAGCGCCAGGCAAGCGCAATCTTCCACCGCTCGAGGACGGCATCCACGACGTTACCAACGAGGCGACCGCCCTGTTACAGGCGCCGCTGCAGGCTTACGCAGGATTAGCCAAAAGCAACGCCGGTAACCGTATCGATTGGGTCAAGGCTTTAAACGACAAGAAGCTGCAGCCGCGTGCGGACAAGCAGGACCCTAAGGCGGAGATGGCGGTGCTGGAGATGAACATCGTGCGCGAAGTAAAGGGCTCGATGCCCGATGTCGTTTTCCCGCACCGGCAGCACACGCAGTGGCTGGATTGTTCAAATTGCCACCCGGCGATTTTCATTCCCCAAAAAGGCGCCAATCAAATGAGCATGGCATCGATCATTCTTGGTCAACAATGCGGCGTATGCCACGGCAAAGTGGCTTTCCCAATTTCCGAGTGCCGACTATGTCACTTGAAGTCCAAGGATCCAGCATCAGTCTCTGCAGGAATCAAACCATGAATACACGACAGTTGGCGGGTGTAATAACTTTCATTTCGATCCAGGCTGGTGCGTCGGCAGTGGCGCAAACAGTCTCTGCTTCTGCGCCGGAGCGGGCGATAGTGGAACAAAAGCAAGCGCTGGTTGCGCGCATTCTGGCGGCTTCACCGATCGCCGAAAGCATCGTCGGTGGTACTAGCGCTGATGCAAAGGAAAATCTGGCAGGAGCCGCGCGGCTACATAAGCGCGCGCAACTTCAACTTGAGCAGGGCCAGGTTGCCGCGGCGGATCGATCACTCAATGATGCGATGCGCAATATCAGCAAGGCGCGGAGTCTCGTTGCAGCTCCCAGCATTCTCGCCAATGCAGAGCAAACGCGCTATACCGAGGTACTGCAAAGTGTTGAGGTGCTGGAAATGTCTTACCAGCGTAACGTCGAGCGGCGCAGTGCGTGGCTCGCCGAGGTCGGCGACGAGGACCTCAAGCGCGTAAAGATCCTCGTCAATCGGGCCAGAGGGATGGCGTCCTCCGGTCAATTC
>JBKJVA010000361.1:0-2511 GCA_046589675.1 Usitatibacteraceae bacterium | reverse complement strand
GACACCTGCAAGTCAATCGACTAACAGTACCCAAGCCAGCGCAACGATGGAGAGCCTGCAACTGTACAGACAAATGCACGCAGTGCTGAGCCATCCACGATGCGTTAATTGTCACCCCAAGGACGATACGCCCAAACAGGGCCTCGATGGACACGTCCATTCGCCGCCAATCACCCGCGGGCCGCATGATAGAGGGCCACCCGGCTTGCCGTGTAGCGCCTGTCATAACGATGCGAATTTCGATCCAGGTCGCGTGCCTGGCGCTCCTAACTGGCATTTGGCGCCTGCAACAATGGCATGGGAAGGTAAATCGGAAGGTGCGCTATGCCGTGCCATGACCGACCGCAGCAAGAATGGCAATCGCAATCTGCAGGCGACTGTCAAACATTTGACAGAAGATAAACTGGTGGCGTGGGGATGGCAGCCGGGAATCGATGTATATGGTAAACCGCGTGAACCGGTACCAATGCCAAAAATCGAGTTTGATCGGATCGTATCCGCGTGGGCCAAGTCCGGCGGCGCTTGTCCAGATTGATTAATACAAATAAATGAATCAACGCTGATAAGCAAATCACAAGGCAATACGTCAGTGATTCGCGTACGCAGCGATCGCGCGTACAAAATATCTGTATAGATTATGCGTCATGACAGCAATCGCGTCTCTGCCGAGTTATAGTAAAGAGGCAGCAATGTCACTAGTTGCAAACTCATTAATCCTCGCTAAAACGGAGCAACCACCATGAGTAAAAGTAAAGACACGAAAAAATCCGTGAAGAAAGAGCCCGCCAAAACGCCAAAAGAGAAAAAGGAAGCGAAAAAGGTAAAGAAAGAAGAACGTAAGCGCCAGTAGTTTCGCGGGTTTTTCACGCGTTCGTAGCGCCGACCGTCGCACTGCAGTCGGCATTTTCGTGCTGCCGGTGACGGTCGGAACACCTTAGCCAGCTCCAAGCGCCTCGGTTTCGCCCGGAAAGAAGTGAAATGATCACGGTTCACCATTTAAACAATTCTCGATCGCAGCGCATCCTCTGGCTGCTGGAAGAACTGGGGCTAACCTATGAGGTCAAGCGATATGAGCGCGATAAATCCAGCATGCGCGCGCCCGCGTCGCTGCGCGCAGTGCATCCATTAGGCAGGTCACCGGTCATTACCGACGGCGACCTTACCGTCGCCGAGTCGGGTGCGATAATCGAGTATCTCCTGGAGCGCTACGGCAACGGCCAGTTGGTTCCGGCTTCGGGCACGCCGGCACGTTTGCGATTTACCTACTGGCTGCATTTCGCCGAAGGGTCCGCCATGACACCGCTGTTACTTAAACTGGTGTTTAATCGCGTTGAAACAGGGCCGATGCCTTTTTTTGTACGTCCGATCGCGAAAAAAATATCAGCAACGGTGAAAAGTTCATTTATCGAACCGGAGATCAAGCAGCAATTGAGCTACATGGAAGCCGAAATCACCCAGACCGGCTGGTTCGCCGGAGATGAGTTCACCGCAGCCGATATCCAGATGAGTTTCCCGCTGGAAATTTCCGCCTCGCGCGGCGGATTAAATGCGGCGCAACCTAAACTGATGGACTTTCTTCAACGCATCCACGCCCGGCCGGCTTACCAGCGCGCATTGCAGCGCGGCGGCGTTTATGACTATTGACCAGAACTGCAACGCGGTTCGCGCATTTCCTGCCTCAAAGTGATCCGCCAAAAGTAAACTCAGCCATTGACGCGCCGATCCGGCAATTTATGCCCGAAACACCGCCGCAAATGGCGTTCAACGTATTTTTTCCACTCACGCCGCAATCAATTGCTTAAATTAGCGCGATGAAAGGCAAGGTGGTCGGCCATAAAAGTGGAAATGAAGTAGTAACCATGGTCGTAGCCTGCGTGTCGTCGCAGCACAAGCGGCTGGTCTGCATCTTTACAGGCGGCTTCGAATATTTCCGGTCTCAATTGCTGCTGTTCGAAAAACTTGTCACTCAAACCCTGATCGACGAGTATGCCCGTTGGAAACGGTTTTTTTCGGCGACGCATCAGTTCGCTTGCGTCATGTTCATTCCAGCGCTGACGATCGGGTCCGAGAAAATTACCGAACGCTTTTTCACCCCAGGCACATTGCGTCGGTGCACTGATCGGTGCAAACGCTGACACGGAGCGATAGATGTCCGGATGACGCAGCGCCAGTGTCAATGCACCATGGCCGCCCATCGAGTGCCCAAAGATGCCGATGCGATCCGCGCGCGCCGGAAAGCTGTTCAAGATCAGCTCGCGCAATTCCTTGACGACCCAAGTCTCCATCCGAAAATTTCTGTCCCACGGGGAGGCTAACGCATCGAGATAGAACCCCGCACCATGACCGAAATCCCAAGCCGCATCTGCACCTTCGATACCGGTATCGCGTGGACTAGTATCGGTCGACACCAGCATCAGCCCATATTCTGCCGCGAGCCGTTGCGCGCCGGCCTTGATCATGAAAGTTTCTTCGGTAGCGGTCAGGCCGGCAAGAAAAAACAGTACCGGAACA